>NZ_JBSFUU010000070.1:0-54215 GCF_053591955.1 Streptomyces sp. NPDC002845
GAACAGCCCATCCCCATCACGCATACCGAGATCATCCCGCATGAATGATCACGAACCGCAAGCGGGTTGCCGGTTACTGAGACACGCTCCTAGGCACAACCCCGGGCCGGCGTCGGTCCGTGGCTCGCGTGTGCCCCGTACTTGCGAAGGTGATCCAGCAAGTCTCCCGGACGGTGTCGAGGAGATACCAGATGAGGTTTCCGTAAGGTGGTGAAGACCCTGGGATACGAGTGGTCGCCTCATGACCCTCGGCACTGGTTCGCCGACCGCGCTCAGCAGCGGTCTGCCACTCTTGGACGTGTCCCGGTGGCTGGGGCACAAGAGCATCAGGGAGACGGCGGACACGTACGGGTACCTCACCCCGGACGCCACAGGCCGGGCGGTCGAGGCGATGGATGTGGCGCTGGCCCAGCACCGTGCTGACTGGTGCTGACTGAGGCGGCGTGACCTAGCGTTTTCGCAGGTCGGAGGGGTGGTTACAGATGTGCGGACGGTATGCGGCGAGTCGTGGGCCCGAGGATCTCGCAGGAATCTTTGAGATCGAGAAGTGGGAGCCGGAGGAGACCCTGGAGCCCGACTACAACGTGGCGCCCACCAAGGAGGTCTACGCGGTCCTGGACCGTCCTCTTAAGGACGCGGACGAGAAGCGGCCGGTTCGCCAGCTCCGCCGGCTCAAGTGGGGTCTGGTCCCGTCCTGGTCCAAGACGCCCGAGGGCGCCGCCCGGATGATCAACGCGCGCGTGGAGACCGTCCACGAGAAGCCCTCGTACCGCCGGGCCTTCGCCGCCCGGCGCTGCATCGTCCCCGCCGACGGCTACTACGAGTGGGTCACTGGCAAGCAGGAGCGCGACCTGGAGGTCGAGGGCAAGAAGAAGCGGCCCCGCAAGCAGCCCTACTTCGTGCTGCCGGCCGACGGGTCCGTGTTCGCGATGGCCGGGCTGTACGAGTTCTGGCGGGACAAGACGCTGCCGGACGACCACCCGCAGGCCTGGTGGGTGACGTGCTCGGTGATCACGACCGAGGCCGAGAGCACGCCCCTCGCGGTGGCCCCGGCCGAGGGACCGCACACACTGGCCGAGATCCACCCCCGTATGCCCCTGATGCTCACCCCGGACCGCTGGGACGCCTGGCTCGACCCGGCCCGTACGGACCCCGACGACCTCCGCGAGCTGCTCGCGCCGCCGCCCGCCGGGCTGATGCGCGCATACCCCGTCTCCACGGCGGTCAGCAGTGTCCGCAACAACGGCCCGGAGCTGCTGAAGGAGCTGGAGGGGCCCGAGGAGGGCACACTCTTCTGATGTGACCGATGTGACCGAGACCATCGAAGACGTTGAGACCGACGCGGGTACGGCCCGCATCACCTGGCACCGGGCCGGCAAGCCCCGGCTCGTCCTCGCCCTCAGCCACGGCGCGGGCGGCGGCATCCAGGCGCGCGACCTCCAGGCCGTCGCGTCCGTGCTCCCCGCGCACGGTGTGACCGTCGCCCTCGTCGAACAGCCCTGGCGGGTGGCGGGGAAGAAGCTGGCACCCGCGCCGAAGACGCTGGACACGGGGTGGCGGGGGCTGTGGCCCGCGCTGGCCGGGCCCGGCCTTCCGGTGGTGTCGGGCGGGCGGAGCGCGGGGGCGCGCGTGGCCTGCCGTACGGCGAAGGAGCTGGGCGCGGCGGCCGTGCTCGCGCTCGGCTTCCCGCTGCACCCGCCGGGCAGGCCCGAGAAGTCCCGTGCGGAGGAACTGCTCGGGGCCGGGGTGCCCACGCTCGTCGTACAGGGCGGCAACGATCCGTTCGGGAAGCCGGAGGAGTTCCCGGAGGGCCCGTACGAGCTGGTCGAGGTGGCGTACGGCGATCACGGCTTCGTCGTACCGAAGAAGGCGCCCCTCGATCAGGAACAGGCCCTGAAGGTGATCACGGACGCCGTCGTGGTGTGGACCGCGTCACTGGGGTGAAGCGCGGGGAATGCTGAGCGGCGGACCTCTGTTGTGCGCATCAGACAGCAGGCGCAGTCGGCAGGCGCCGTGGACGCAGACCGCGCTGACCAGTTCGTACGAGAGGGAGTCCGCCGCATGGGTTCGACCGTATGCCCGAGCCGCAGCAGCCGCACTGACCTGGACTGGACGGTGCTGCGCGCGGCCAAGGCCACCCCTATTCAGGCGGCGGCGGGTGTGGATGTTCGTCTATCCTCCGATTCTGGTGGGACCGGTTTCGGTTCCGCTCAGACGCTGGAGGAGGTGGGTCCGGTCACTGGGACCGACGCAGGGACCGCACAGGGCCAGGCGGAGCAGCCCGAGGGAACGGAGACCGCGGGGAGCACGGAGTCCGCGACGCAGCGCAACGCGCGCTTCGAGCGGGACGCCCTTGAGTTCCTCGACCAGATGTATTCGGCCGCCCTGCGCATGACGCGCAACCCGGCCGACGCCGAGGACCTGGTGCAGGAGACGTACGCCAAGGCGTACGCGTCCTTCCACCAGTTCCGCGAGGGCACCAACCTCAAGGCGTGGCTGTACCGCATTCTCACGAACACGTTCATCAACTCGTACCGCAAGAAGCAGCGCGAACCCCAGCGCAGTGCGGCCGAGGAGATCGAGGACTGGCAGCTCGCGCGCGCCGAGTCGCACATGTCGACGGGTCTGCGCTCGGCCGAGTCGCAGGCGCTCGACCACCTGCCCGACTCGGACGTGAAGCAAGCGCTCCAGGCGATCCCCGAGGAATTCCGCATCGCCGTGTATCTGGCCGACGTAGAAGGCTTTGCGTACAAGGAGATCGCGGACATCATGGGGACACCCATCGGTACGGTGATGTCCCGGCTGCACCGTGGCCGCCGTCAACTGCGCGGCATGCTCGAGGACTACGCCCGTGAGCGCGGGCTGGTCCCGGCCGGCGCCGGAGAGTCGAACGAAGCGAAAGGCTCGGGCTCATGAGCTGCGGAGAGCCGCACGAGACTGATTGCAGCGAAGTCCTCGATCATCTCTACGAGTTCCTCGACCGTGAGATGCCCGACGCCGACTGCACGAAGTTCGAGCACCACTTCGAGGAGTGCTCGCCGTGCCTGGAGAAGTACGGGCTCGAAAAGGCCGTGAAGAAGCTCGTCAAGCGGTGTTGCGGGCAGGACGACGTGCCGGCTGATCTGCGGGCGAAGGTCATGGGCCGCATCGACATGATCCGGTCCGGGCAGGCCGTCCCCGAGCACGACGTGACGGCCGCTCCGGCGACGCCGCGGGAGGCCTGAGCCCGGCCTTTCAGGTGGGCCCGCATACCGGGCGGGTCCCCCTACGGGAGTGGCACGTCTACCCGTTGGCCCGCCTTCCGGTCCTGGAGCGACCGTCGTGACTCGGTCGCGGGCTCAGACCTCCAGGATGCCCTCGATCCGCTTCAGATTGTGCCGGGCCAGCGCCAGGTTGCTGCGGGACCGGTCCAGCGCGAGGTAGAGGAAGAGCGACCCCTTGTTGCCGGCGAGCGGGCGGATCAGGTGGTACTGCTTGCCCAGCGTGATCAGGATGTCCTCGATCGTGTCGTCCATGGCCAGACTGCTGAGCGTGCGCATCTTCGAGCGCACCACCTCGGTGTTGCCCGCTGCCGCGAGTTCGAGGTCGAGGCCGTTGCCGCCCCCGAGCGTGCCGAGCGACATGCCGCTTTCGTAGTCGACGAGGGCGATGCCGATCGCGCCGTCCACGGTCATGGCTTCCTTGAGCGCGGTCTCGATGTTCATGGTGCTGCCCCAATTCCTCAGTGCTGCTGACCGGTCGATGTCCGGCCATCTACGATCGAACGTGAGCGACTCTTGGGTCGCAAGGCGTCAACTTTGTTATGTGTTACGACGGTTGGCGTTCAAAATACTGTGCGGCGTGTGGGGGTGAAGCGGAAATGGGGGAACTGACGACGGCTCTGCAGGCTTCCCTGGAGCGGTTGCTCGATTCCCCCGGAGTCACCGGCGTCGCCCTGATCGACGCGGTCACCGGACTCACCTACGGAGCGGCGGGCGACGTCGCCGAGGCGGGGGACGGGGCGGATTGGTCCGAACTCGCCGCCCTCATCGCCGAGCGGCTGGGCGAGGCAGGGGCCGAGGGGGAGCTGGAGAGCGTGGTCATGACCAGCAGACGACGCCATCAGGTGCTGTTCACCGTGGTACGGCCGGTCGGCGACCCGCTGCTGCTGGCGGCGGGTCTCGACCGGGACCGCGCCAACGTGGCCCTGGCCCTGCGCAGTCTGGGTGACCGGGCGGGCGAGGTGCTGGCGTGATGACACCCGTGGCGCGCAACGTGCCCGCGCTCCTGACGATGCTGCACGAGGACGGCTTCAGCGGCACGGTACGGATCTCGGGCCTCCCAGGAGGAACGATCCATCTGAGGAACGGGCTGGTGGCCGCGGTCGAGACCCCGGGCGCGCCGACCGCCACGTCGGCGCTCCTCACCTCGGGCCGGATCGCCGACGAGGCCTGGCTGGCCGCGTGCGCCGCGGAGCCCGACGCGGACCGGCTGGGCGGGCACCTGGTGGCCGCCGGTCTGATCGGCGCCGCCGAACTGGAGGTCGTCTGCATCGCTGCCGTGTTCGACGGGGCCTTCGCCATGGCACTGAGCCCGCCCGGCGGCTGGGAGCTGGGCGACCGGGTGCCCACGATCGTCGCCGAGCCGGGGGTGGAGCCGCGGGCGCTGACCGAGGAGACGACCCGGCGCATGGCGCTGCTGTCCCGCCTGTGGGGACCGCCGGGCGAACTGGCCCGCCTGAGGCCCTTCCCGGTCGTGGACGGCGGACCCCGCCGGGCCGTCGGCCGGCTGCCGCGCCGGCAGCGTGACGTCCTCGACACCGTCAACGGACGCCGTACGCCCCGCGACATCGCGTTCGCGCTGAGGCGCGGGCTGTACCCGGTCATGCTGGACCTGACCCGCATGCGGGCACTGAACCTTCTCCAGTGGGAGAGCGGCACCACGCCCGAAGGCCGGCCGAGCACGGCACGCCGCGTTCCGCGGGCGTCCGTTGCCGCCGCCGCACCGGTATCCACGGCCCGGCCCCTGCCCAGACGCAGATCCGGTACCGGATCTCCCGCCGGAGACAACGGCGCGAAGGGCGGGTAGTGAGTCCAGACGACGACCCAGCGGCGACGCGGCGTCACCGCACCTCAGGGTCCCGCTCACAGCGGGACTCCGAACAGCGCGAGCGACGAGAACAACGAGCACAGCCATGCCCCACCACCCCACGGGAAGTCGCGGATCAACGTCCGGTGGCACGGACCGAGCCGCCACCGTCCGCCGATCCCGGTTCCGCACCCGTACGGAAACCACCGTTACCCATGCGGAAGTCACTGCCCGTGCGAGTCAGGGCGCCGACTCCCGAGAGCGGCCGGAACGCCACGGACACGCCCGCCGTGCCGTCGCCTCCGCCCGCTCTTCCGATGCCGTCGGCCGAGGAACTGGCCGCCGATCAGCCTTCCATCGAAACGCTGCGACGTGTCCGCCGCGGGCTCCGGGCTCTCCCCGAGTCCGGCTGACGCCTGTCCGGCTGACGCCGCCCGGGGCCACACCACCGATCGCAGACGCGCCTGGACCAAGGAGCACGTGCCATGACCGAAAACCCCTCGCCCGATTCCCTGACCGGCATCCTGACCTCGCTGCGTGACCGGGTGATGGGGGTCTCCGAGAGCGTCCTGTCCACGGTGGACGGTCTCCTCGTCGTCGCCGACGTCGACAAGGTCCACCCCGAGTCCGTCGCCGCGCTCGCCGCCGCCACCCTCGGCGTGAGCCGCCGCATGGCCGACCAGGTCGGCACCGGCGTACTCCGCGAGGTGGTGGCCCGCTGCGGCTCCGGGCACATCATCGTGGTGGCCGTCGGCGACCGTGCCCTGCTGACCGTCATGGGGGACGAAGGGCTCGACATCGCCGCGTTCCGGCGCGAGTCGCCGACGACGGTGGAGCAGCTGAACAAGGTGCTCGCCGCCGACGTCCCCCGCTGACGCATCCGCGACAACGCACCCCGGCAACAGCGACCGTCGGTCACCCGATTGTGCTAATCCTCGGGTAGCAGGCACCCGGAATCAGCCATTCCCGTCCCCTCGCCACCCCTGCCCCTCTAGGCTCCCGAGCCTGACTGGGGAGGGTCGTGGTCGTCATGGGGTCGGTTCCGGCGTGGGCGCGTGTCTACGTCGGGTGTGTCGTCGTCGGCGCCCTGGCCTGTCTCGCGCCGCTGCCCGGGATCCGGACCCCGTGGTGGGTCGTTCTCCTGCTCGCCGTGCTGTATGCCGGGTGCGAGCAGATCACCCGATGCCCCTTCGTCGGCCATCGCGCGCCCGAGGGCATGGGCACGTTCTTTCCCGTGCTGCTCGCCGGGGCCTTTCTGCTGCCGCCGCCCGCTGCCGCGTTGGTGGCGGTGCCGGGGGCGCTGGTCGCCCGGGTCGACCAACGGCCGCGCCGGCTGCGGCGGTTGTGGCGTGCGGCCCAGCTCGCGCTCGGGGTCTGGGCGGCGTCCCGGGTGCACTGGGCGCTGGGCGGGCGGGACGCGGTCGTGGCGGCCGACTTCCCGCACGCGCTCGTGCCCGCCGGGGCCGCCGCGCTCGCCTTCTGCGCCGTACTGACCGTCCTCGACGGCGGGATTCTCGCGCTGGCCGAGCGCGTGCCCGTGCGCAATGCCTGGCGGGGGCTCTTTCTGCGGTCCCTCGCGCCCGTCGCCGTGCACGGGCTCGCCGGGCTGATGATGGCCGTGCTGTGGCGCAGTCCGTACGGGCCCGTCTCCGCGTTGCTCGTGCTGCTGCCGATGTACGTGTCCTGCTGGGTGTTCGCGCAGTACCACCGGGAGCGGGCGGCCCACCAGGCGACCATTCGCGCTCTGGTGCAGGCCGTCGACATCAAGGACGGCTACACGCGCGGCCACAGTGAGCGGGTCGGGCAGGCGTCCATGATGATCGCGCGTGAACTCGGCATGGACGACGAGCGGGCCGAGGGCCTGCGGTTCGCCGGGATCCTGCACGACGTGGGCAAACTCGGGGTGCCGACGCGGCTGTTGCGGAAGGACGGGCCTCTGACGCCTCAGGAGCGACGGGTCATCGAGCTGCATCCCGAGTACGGGCACGAGATGGTGCGGGGCATCGGCTTCCTGGGGGAGGCCCGTTCGGCGATCCTGCACCACCACGAGCGGCTGGACGGGAGCGGGTATCCGTACGGGCTGATGGGGAGCCAGATACCTGAGTTCGCACGGGTGGTGGCTGTCGCCGACGCCTTCGACGCGATGACCTCCACCCGGTCCTACCGGCGGGCCCGTCCCGTCGACGTGGCGCTGGAGGAACTCGAACGGTGTGCGGGTGCCCAGTTCGACCCCCGGATGGTGGCGGCGTTGACGCGGGCGCTGGAGCGGCACGGGTGGCGCCCCACGGTGACGGCGGGCCCTTGCGGAAACGTGCCTCCGCCTGCCGCCGCACCCGTGTCCGGCCGGCTCGGCTCTCGTGGGGGCGTCCGGTGATGTCCAGGAGCCGTAGCACCCCGGGTGCGAGGCCGTCATGAAGACGTGGCCCTCCTTTCCCATCCCCCTTCCCCTTCCCCTTCCCCTCCTCCTCATCCGCGCCTCCGCCGCCCTCCTCTCCCTCCTCGCCCTCGCCCACACCCTCTGGTACGGCCTCGACGAACCCGGTGTCGCCCTCGCCTTCGGCCTGCTCGTCGCCGTAGGAGAACTCTCCCGCTGGAGCGAGGCAGGGGAACGGGAGGCGGCGCCCCTCGGAGCCGCCGGAGCCCTCGCGTACGCCCTGCTCGGGGAGAACGCGGGCCTGCCCACCCACCACGGGGTCCCGCAGGTCGTCGCCGTGGTCGTCGCGGCCGCGCTCCTCGGATGCGTGCCCCACGTGGCCAGGGGACGCGGCCCCACCTGGGACCACCTCACCCGACGTGTGCTCACCGTCGCCTTCGCCGCGCTCTGCTTCCAGCCCCTCTACAACAGGGGCACGCTGCCGGAGTGGATCGGACCCTCCTACGTCCTCCTCCTCGTCGCCCTGCTCGTCCTGACCGCGCTGTGCGACGCGGTCCTCGCGGCGGCGACGGCGCACGCGCGCACCCGCTGGCCGTTCGGGCCGCTGCTCCGGGACGAACTGCGGGCGCTGCTCGGCATCGGGTCGGCCGTCTGCGCGACCGGAGTCGTGATGTCGCTCGCGGTCGCCGTCGTCGGACTCTGGGCCCTGCCCGTCTTCTCCCTCCCCCTCCTCCTCACCCAGATCTCCTTCCGGCGGTACGCCGCCGTACGGGCCACCTACCGGCAGACCATTGCCTCCCTCGCGCGGGCCACCGAGATCGCCGGGTACACCCCCGCCGGCCATGCCCGCCGTGTGGCCGCCCTCAGCCGGGAGGTCGGGCGGGAGATGGGGCTGTCCGGGCCGGAGCTGACCGTGCTGGAGTACGCGGCGCTGATGCATGACATCGGGCAGCTCAGCCTCGTCGATCCCGTGACCGCGGGGGCCACCGCCGGGCTCCCCGCCGAGGAGCAGCGGCGGATCGCCCTCCTCGGCGGTGCCGTCGTACGGCACACAGGGGTGGACGCCGAGGTCGCCGTGATCGTCGAGCGGCAGGCCGATCCGTACGAGGAGCAGCCGGTCAGCGCCCGGATCGTGCGGGTGGTGAACGCATACGAGGAGAAGGCGCGGGAAGGCGGACCCGGAGGGTCGTTCACAGCCCTGGAAGAACTGCGGCTCGGCGCCGCCCGGGACTATCAGCCGGAGGTCGTCGAATCGCTCGCCCGCGTACTGTCAAGAGGGGGTCTGACCTTGCCGTCGGCTGGGTAACCCATGGGTAATGAGCGCCCCTCCGACCGTCCGTGGTTGGATGCGAGGGAGAGGGTGTCCGGGGCACAGGCCAGCCCACTCCACGGAACTGGCAGGCGGGAATCGTGAGGATCTTCGGCAAGGGACGGCACCGGCCCTCCGCCTCCTGGCGGCAGGCCACCGACCGCGCGTTCACGCTGATCGGCGACGGGCGGTACGAGGACGCGGGAGCGCTGCTGACCCGCGCCGCGGACCTGGAGCCGTGGCTGTCCGAGTCCTGGTTCAACCTGGCCCTGCTGCACAAGTTCCGGCACGACTGGGAGCAGGCGCGGGCGGCGGGTCTGAGGGCCGTCGCGCTGCTCGACCGGGAGACCGGCGCCCCTGACTGGTGGAACGTGGGCATCGCCGCCACCGCGCTCCAGGACTGGCCGCTGGCCCGGCGAGCCTGGCAGGCGTACGGGCTGCGGGTGCCCGGGGGAGCGACGGCGTCCGGTGAGCCCGTCGGCATGGACCTGGGCAGCGCCGCCGTACGGCTGTCGCCGGAGGGTGAGGCCGAGGTGGTGTGGGGGCGCAGGCTGGACCCCGCCCGGATCGAGGTGCTGTCCATTCCGCTGCCGTCCTCCGGGCGCCGCTGGGGCGAGGTCGTGCTGCACGACGGGGTGCCCCACGGGGAGCGGACCACGGCCGCCGGGCACGCGTACCCCGTCTTCGACGAGATCGAGCTGTGGGCGCCCTCGCCCGTGCCCACCTGGGTGGTGCTGCTGGAGGCCGCCACCGAGGCCGACCGGGACGCGCTGGAGCAGCTCGCGGCCGACGCCGGCTTCGCCGCCGAGGACTGGTCGTCCTCCGTACGGCTGCTCTGCCGGCTGTGCTCGGAGTCCCGGATGCCGTCCGACGAGGGCGACGGCGAGCACCTCGACCCGCACGACCACAGCGAGCCGGGCCATCCCGGTCCCCTGGGCCACCGTACGGACGGGCAGCTGTGGGCGCCCGAGCGGGAGTGCGGGGTGGCCGCGCCGGCTTCGCTGGTGAGGGGGTTGCTGGACGGGTGGGTGGCCGACAGCCCGGATTCCAGGGGATGGCGGGACCTCGAAGAGGTTTGCTGAGGTCGGAGGTTCGCCGAGGCCGGCTCCCCGTACCCTGTATCAGCATCACACCCCCTGTTTCTAGGAAGGCGTACGTCGGTCATGGCGCAGCAGGACACCGATCAGCAGCACGCGGGCGTGCTCCCCGTGGACGACGAGGGCTTCGTCATCGACAGCGAGGACTGCGCGGAGCGCGAGGAGGCGTACCGCGAGCGGGGCACCTCGCGGCCCATCACCGTCGTCGGGAACCCGGTGCTGCACAAGGAGTGCAAGGACGTCACCGAGTTCGACGACGAGCTGCTGAAGCTGGTCGACGACATGTTCGCCAGCCAGCGCACCGCCGAGGGTGTGGGCCTGGCCGCCAACCAGATCGGCGTCGACCTGAAGGTCTTCGTCTACGACTGCCCGGACGACGAGGGCGCACGGCACGTCGGCGTGGTCTGCAACCCGAAGCTCGTCGACCTGCCCGCCGAGAAGCGCCGGCTGGACGACAGCAACGAGGGCTGCCTGTCGGTGCCGACCGCGTACGCGTCGCTCGCCCGCCCCGACTACGCCGAGGTCACCGGGCAGGACGAGCGGGGCAACCCGATCAAGGTGCGCGGCACCGGGTACTTCGCGCGCTGTCTGCAGCACGAGACGGATCATCTGTACGGCTACCTCTACATCGACCGGCTCTCCAAGCGCGAGCGCAAGGACGCGCTGCGGCAGATGGCCGAGAACGAGCCGCGCTACCCCGTGGTCGCGAACGACTGAGACAGAAAACGACCGTTGGGGCCCGTGGGCCCCGTCCTGACGGCGCCTGGCCGGGTTCCCTCCCGACCAGGCGCCGTTCGTGTGTCCGTCGGTTGTTCGATCGCGTGTGTGCTTCTAGTGATCCAAATCCAGTCACGCAAGGGGAGGTTCTCAGCACCATGGGGTAGTGAATGGAGCAAATCCGTTCCCAGAACGGTCACTTGTAGTGCTGAATGGAAACGCGGGGATACGCAACGGCGCACGCCCGGCACAGCGGGAGGGGTGTGCGTATCCAGGCGGCTGAGAGGGGTTTGTTCGTGCCTGCTTTCCCACACAGCACCGCAACACAGACAGCGCCCAAGGTTCCACCGTCGCTCACTCTTCCAGTGATCGAGGCGGCGTTTCCCCGGCAACTGCACCCGTATTGGCCCCGGCTCCAGCGGCGGACCCGGGGCTGGTTGCTGGAAAAACGCCTCATGCCGGCGGACAAGGTGGCGGAATATGCCGACGGCCTTTGCTACACCGACCTCATGGCGGGCTACTACGTGGGCGCCGCCGACGAGGTACTCCAGGCGATCGCGGACTACAGCGCGTGGTTCTTCGTCTGGGACGACCGGCACGACCGCGATGTCATCCACAACCGGCCCGCCGCCTGGCGGCGGCTCAGGACCCGGCTGCACGTGGCCCTCGACTCCCCCCGGGAGCATCTGCACCACCAGGATCCCCTGGTGGCGGGGCTCGCGGACAGCGTGCTACGGCTGTACGCGTTCCTCGGCAGGACCTGGAACGCACGCTTCGCGCGGGACTTCCACGCGGTGATCGAGGCGTACGACCGGGAGTTCCACAACCGTACAAGCGGAACCGTCCCGACGGTCGAGGAGTATCTCGAACTACGGCGGTTCACCTTCGCGCACTGGATCTGGACCGACCTCCTCGAACCCAGCGCGGGACACGAACTCCCCACCGCGGTACGGAATCACCCGGCATACCGGCGGGCGGCCCTGCTGAGCCAGGAATTCGCCGCCTGGTACAACGACCTCTGCTCACTCCCGAAGGAATTGGCGGGCGACGAGGTCCACAATCTCGGCATCAGTCTCATTCACCATGAGGGACTGACCCTGGAAAGGGCCGTCGTGGAAGTCCGGCGACGCGTCGAGGACTGCATCATCGAATTCCTCGTCGCGGAAAAGGAAGCGCTCCGGCTCGCCGACTCCCTCGACGACGGCACCGTACGCGGAAAGGAACTGAGCGGCGCCGTACGCTCCTGCGTCGGCAATATGCGGAACTGGTTCAGTTCCGTCTACTGGTTCCACCACGAATCCGGCCGGTACATGGTCGACAGCTGGGACGACCGGTCCACGCCCCCGTACGTCAACAACGAAGCGGCAGGTGAGAAATGACCGTCGAGTCTGTGCAGCCCGAGACCCCGCGGGCTCCCGGGGAACCGGCAGTCCCACCACTCGCCGGCGGCGGCGTGCCCGGCCTCGGACACGGCTGGAAGCTGGTCCGCGATCCGCTGGGCTTCCTCGCCCGGCTGCGCGCCGAGGGCGATGTCGTACGGCTCAAGCTGGGCCCCAAGACGGTGTACGCCGTCACCACCCCGGAGCTCACCGGAGCCCTGGCGCTGAACCCCGACTTCAAGATCGACGGCCCGCTCTGGCAGTCCCTGGAGGGCCTGCTCGGCAAGGAGGGCGTGGCGACCGCCAACGGACCCCGGCACCGCCGCCAACGGCGCACGATCCAGCCCGCGTTCCGGCTCGACGCCATCCCCGCGTACGGGCCGGTCATGGAGGAGGAGGCGGCGGACTTCGCCGCGCGCATGGGCGCGACGGACCGCTTCGACTGCACCTCGGAGTCCTTCCGTGTCGCCGTGCGCATCGCGGCCCGCTGTCTGCTGCGCGGCGACTTCATGGACGAGCGCGCCGAGCGGCTCAGCGTCGACCTCGCCACGGTGTTCCGCGGCATGTACCGGCGCATGGTCGTCCCGGCCGGACCGCTCTACCGGCTGCCGCTTCCGGCCAACCGTGAATTCAACCGCGCCCTGGCCGATTTGCATCTCCTCGTCGACGAGATCGTCGCCGAACGCCGGGCATCCGGTCAAAAGCCGGACGATTTGCTGACGGCCTTGCTGGAGGCAAAGGACGGGAATGGCGATCCCATTGGGGAACAGGAGATCCACGACCAGGTCGTCGCGATACTCACCCCCGGCAGCGAAACCGTCGCATCCACCATCATGTGGCTCCTCCAGGTCCTCACCGAACACCCGCAACACGCCGACAGGGTGCGTACGGAGGTCGAATCGGTCGCCGGGGACCGGCCCGTCGCATTCGCGGACGTCGGCAAGCTGACCCACACGAAGAATGTCGTCGTCGAGGCGATGCGCCTCAGGCCCGCCGTATGGATTCTGACGCGGCGAGCGGTGACCGAAACCGAACTGGGCGGGTATCGCATTCCGGCCGGGGCCGACATCGTGTACAGCCCGTACGCGATCCAGCGCGATCCGAAGTCGTACGAGCGGCATCTCGACTTCGACCCCGACCGATGGCTTCCGGAACGCGCCGAGGACGTGCCCAAGTACGCCATGAGCCCGTTCAGCGTCGGTAACCGGAAGTGCCCGAGCGACCACTTCTCCATGGCGCAGCTCACCCTCATCACGGCGGCGGTGGCGAGGAGGTGGCGCCTGGAGCAGGTGGCCGGGTCCAACGACACCACCCGGGTCGGCATCACGCTGCGGCCGCACCGGATGCTGCTGAAGGGAGTGCCTCGGTGACCTTCGGGTGCGCGTTCAGGCGGCTCGCGGGCCCCTGAACGCGCGCCGGTACGCCTGCGGGGTCGTGCCCAGCGACCGTACGAACTGATGGCGCAGCGCGGCCGCCGTGCCGAACCCCGTTCGGTCGGCGATCGTGTCCATCGTCTCGTCCGTCGCCTCCAGCAACCGCTGGGCCAGCAGCACCCGTTGGCGCAGGAGCCAGCGGTACGGCGTCGTTCCGGTCTCCTGCTGGAAGCGGCGGGCGAAGGTGCGCGGGGACATATGGGCACGCGCGGCGAGCTGCTCGACGGTCACCTCCTGGTCGAGGTGGCGCTCCATCCACACGAGCACCCCGCCGACCGTGTCGCACTGCGAGCGGGGCAGCGGCCGCTCCACGTACTGGGCCTGGCCGCCGTCCCGGTGCGGGGGCACGACCATGCGGCGCGCGATGGCGTTGGCGACCTCCGGCCCGTCCTCCATACGGACGATGTGCAGACAGGCGTCGATGCCGGAGGCCGTGCCCGCCGAGGTGATCACCGTGCCCTCGTCCACGTACAGCACGTCCGGCTCGACGACCGCCCGCGGATACTGCCGGGCCAGCAGCTCGGCGTGCCGCCAGTGCACGGTGCAGCGCCGCCCGTCGAGCAGTCCGGCGGCGCCGAGCACGAACACCCCCGAGCAGACGCTGAGTACCCGGGCCCCGCGGTCGGCGGCCCGCGCCAGGGCCGTGAGCAGGTCGGGCGGATAGTCGCGCTCGACGAAGTCGCTCCCGGCCGGCACGGCGATCAGGTCGGCCTCCTCCAGCCGGTCGAGGCCGTACGGCGTGGAGACCGTGAACCCGGGGACGTGCGTGCGCAGCGACGGGCCCTCCGCCGAGACGACCGCGAAGTCGTACACCGGCAGCCCCTGGTCGCTGCGGTTGAGGCCGAACACCTCGCAGACGACGCCCAGTTCGAAGGGGTGCACGCCGTCGAGGAGGACGGCGGCCACGTTTTTCAGCATGCCGCCAGTGTGCCGCAGGCTTGGCAGGAATTCGAGGGGGTACGGCAGTCCTGCCACTGTGAGGAGTGTCAAGCGCGTACGACGCTTACCGCATGGACGCACTCCTTGGATACATGACCGCTCTGGTTCTCTTCGCCCTGCTCCTCGGCCCGGCGCTCGTGGGACACCTCCACGAGCGCCGGATCGACCGCCAGCTGCGGGCGGCCCCGAAGGCTCAGAAGTCCTCGTCGAGGTCGACGGTGCCCTCCACCGCGACCTGGTACGCCGAGGGGCGCCGCTCGAAGAAGTTGGTCAGCTCCTGAACGCCCTGGAGCTCCATGAACGAGAACGGGTTCTCGGAGCCGTACACCGGGGCGAAGCCGAGGCGCGTCAGACGCTGGTCGGCGACACACTCCAGGTACTGCCGCATCGAGTCGGTGTTCATGCCCGGCAGGCCGTCACCGCACAGGTCGCGCGCGAACTGCAGCTCTGCCTCGACGGCCTCCCGCAGCATGTCCGTCACCTGCTCCTGGAGCTGGTCGTCGAAGAGCTCCGGCTCCTCCTTGCGGACGGTGTCGACGACGTCGAAGGCGAAGCTCATGTGCATCGTCTCGTCCCGGAACACCCAGTTGGTGCCGGTCGCCAGGCCGTGCAGCAGGCCCCGGCTGCGGAACCAGTAGACGTACGCGAAGGCGCCGTAGAAGAACAGGCCCTCGATACAGGCGGCGAAGCAGATGAGGTTGAGGAGGAAGCGCCGGCGGTCGGCCTTGGTCTCCAGGCGGTCCAGCTTCTCGACCTCGTTGATCCACCTGAAGCAGAACTCGGCCTTCTCACGGATGGACGGGATGCTCTCGACGGCGTCGAAGGCGGCGGCCCTGTCCTCCGGGTCGGGGAGGTAGGTGTCCAGCAGGGTCAGATAGAACTGGACGTGGACGGCCTCCTCGAAGAGCTGCCTCGACAGATACAGCCGTGCCTCAGGGGAGTTGATGTGCTTGTAGAGGGTCAGCACCAGGTTGTTCGCCACGATCGAGTCGCCCGTCGCGAAGAAGGCCACCAGACGGCCGATCAGGTGCTGTTCACCAGGCGTGAGCTTCGCGAGGTCGGTGACGTCCGAGTGGAGGTCGACCTCCTCGACGGTCCAGGTGTTCTTGATGGCGTCCCGGTAGCGCTCGTAGAAGTCGGGGTAGCGCATGGGGCGGAGAGTCAGCTCGAAGCCGGGGTCGAGGAGGTTCTGGGGGGATCCGGTCGGCGCGAAGCGCCGTCCATCAGGGGCGGTGGTCGGGCGACGGGTGGGCATTACTGGCAGGCCTCGCAGGACTCGGGGTTTTCCAGGGAGCAGGCGACGGCCTCTTCGGGGGCCGGCTGCTGTACGGGGACAGTGGCTTGTGCGGCGCGGGCGATGCGGGTCGCCGGGCGGGAACGCAGGTAGTACGTCGTCTTCAGGCCCGACTTCCAGGCGTACGCGTACATCGAGGAGAGCTTGCCGATGGTCGGCGTCTCCATGAAGAGGTTCAGGGACTGGGCCTGGTCCAGGAACGGGGTACGGGCGGCGGCCATGTCGATCAGGCCGCGCTGCGGGATCTCCCACGCCGTGCGGTAGAGGGCGCGTACGTCCTCCGGGATCCAGGTGAAGTCCTGCACCGACCCGCCCGAGTCGCGCAGCGCCTCGCGGGTGCGGGCGTCCCAGACGCCGAGCCGCTTCAGCTCGTTCACCAGGTACGAGTTGACCTGGAGGAACTCGCCGGAGAGGGTCTCGCGCTTGAACAGGTTGGAGACCTGGGGCTCGATGCACTCGTACACGCCGGCGATCGACGCGATCGTGGCGGTGGGCGCGATGGCGAGGAGCAGCGAGTTGCGCAGCCCCGTCTCGGCGATGCGTTCCCGCAGGGCCGCCCAGCGCTCCGGCCAGGTGAACTCGACTCCGTAGTGGTCGGGGTGGAGGACGCCCCGGGCCGTACGGGTCTTCTGCCAGGCGGGGAGGGGCCCGTTGCGCTCGGCGAGGTCGGCGGAGGCCTCGTACGCGGCGAGCATGACGCGTTCGGCGATGCGGGTGGAAAGGCGCTTGGCCTCCGGTGAGTCGAAGGGCAGGCGCAGCTTGAAGAACACGTCCTGCAGGCCCATCGCGCCCAGGCCGACGGGCCGCCACTTCGCGTTCGACCGGCCCGCCTGCTCGGTGGGGTAGAAGTTGATGTCGACGACGCGGTCGAGGAAGGTGACGGCGGTGCGGACGGTGGCGTCGAGCCGCTCCCAGTCGAGGTCGCCGGTCGACGTATCGACAAAGGCACCCAGATTCACCGAACCGAGGTTGCAGACCGCCGTCTCCCCGTCGTCCGTGACCTCCAGGATCTCCGTGCAGAGGTTGGAGGAGTGGATGACGTGGTCCGGCTCGGCCGTCTGGTTGGCGGTGCGGTTGGCGGCGTCCTTGAAGGTCATCCAGCCGTTGCCGGTCTGCGCGAGGGTGCGCATCATGCGGCCGTAGAGATCGCGGGCCGGGATGGTCCTGCGGGCGAGCCCCTCGGCCTCCGCCCTGCGGTAGGCGGCCTCGAACTCCGTGCCCCACAGGTCGGCCAGTTCGGGCACGTCGGCCGGCGAGAACAGCGACCACGGCTCGTCGGCGTTCACACGGCGCATGAACTCGTCCGGGACCCAGTGCGCGAGGTTCAGGTTGTGCGTACGGCGGGCGTCCTCGCCGGTGTTGTCGCGCAGCTCCAGGAACTCCTCGATGTCCGAGTGCCAGGTCTCCAGGTAGACGGCGGCCGCGCCCTTGCGCCGGCCGCCCTGGTTCACGGCGGCGACCGAGGCGTCGAGGGTCTTCAGGAACGGGACGATGCCGTTGGAGTGCCCGTTCGTGCCGCGGATCAGTGAACCGCGGGAGCGGACGCGGGAGTACGCGATGCCGATGCCGCCGGCGTGCTTCGAGAGGCGGGCCACCTGGTGGTAGCGGTCGTAGATCGAGTCCAGCTCGTCCTTCGGGGAGTCGAGGAGGTAGCAGGACGACATCTGGGGGTGCCGGGTGCCGGAGTTGAAGAGCGTGGGGGAGGAGGGAAGGTAGTCGAGGCGGCTCATCAGCCCGTACAGGGCGGCCACTTCGTCGACGGACCGGGTCGTGTCGTCCTCGGCGAGACCGGCGGCCACCCGGAGCATGAAGTGCTGGGGCGTCTCGATGACCTTGCGGGTGATGGGGTGCCGGAGCAGATAGCGGGAGTGGAGCGTCCGCAGACCGAAGTAGCCGAAGCGGTCGTCGGCGTCCGGGTCGGCGAGCGCGTCGAGCCGCTCGGCGTGGACGCGTACGAACTCGGCCGTACGGTCCGCGATGAGCCCCTCCCGGTGCCCGACCGCGACCGACCCGGTGAAGGACGTGACGCCCTGCGAGGCGGCCTCGGCGGCGATGCCGATGGTCAGCAGCCGGGCGGCCAGCCGGGAGTAGGCCGGGTCCTCGGAGATGAGGCCGGCCGCCGCCTCCGTGGCCAGCTCGCGCAGCTCCGTCTCGTCGGCCCGGGCGGACCGGCCGCGCAGCGCGGCGGCGGCGACCCGGCCGGGGTCGGCGTCGGGGAGGTCGGCGGTCAGCTCGGTCAGGGTCCGCAGCAGGGTTGCTCCGGGACCGTCGTCCGCGGTGGATGTCGCGGACTGAGCCGCTGCTGAAGCCGGTTCGGCTGGCGCGATGGTCACGTGGGGCTCTCCCTCGCTCGGCACGGGGGCCTCGCACAGGGCAGGGGGCAGCACACGAGCGCACGTGGCGTCGCGTCCACCGGCCCATTCCACGAGACCCGGACGTCAGGGCACCCGGACCGGACGGCCGGGCGCACTGTCGGCAGGTCCTCGGACTGACGTTCGTGCGGGCCTGTCCCGGGGACAGACATGCACAAGTACACCGTTGCGGGACAGTTCCGGATTCGCACCGGATTCCCCTGCGGCGACAGCGAGCATGAGCATACATCTTGTGCCGGGCCGCGAGGTCACCCCCACATGTTGTGCCGTATCGGTTCCAGAGGGTGTCAGAGCGTCAGCTCGTAGGTGAGCAGGCTGATGTCGAGCTCGGGAATCGGGTTCCAGTCGCGCTCGGGGGTGCGGGTGAAGCCGAGGCGCTCGTAGATGCGGTGGGCGGTGCGCATCGCGGCCTGGGTGGACAGGACGACGCGGACGCAGCCGGGCGTGGCGCGGGCGCGGTCGAGGCAGCCGCGTACGAGGGCTTCGCCCGTGCCCCGGCCACGGGACGCGGGGGTGACCGCGAGCATGCGGATCTCGGCCTCACCGGGCCGCGCTATGTCGGCCATGGGACCGCCGGACGGGACGAACGTCACACCGCCGAGCACCCGGTCCCGCTCCACGGCCACAAGGACCTCGGCCGCGGCCGCTCGCTTGGCCACGTCCTTCAGCTCGCCGAGGTACCCGTCGCTCTCACCGAAGTCGAGCAGGCCGTCGCCGAGATAGGCCTGCGCGGTGATCTCCCCGAGAGCGTCGTACTCGTCGGGCCTGGCCTGCCGGATCGTGATGTCCATGGATGGCAGTCTGCCGGAGGCGGGGGGCGGGCAGGGCAGTTTGGGTGGGTGGGGGTTGCTGTAGATCGGCCTGAACGGCCTCGTCCTCAAACGCTGGACAGGCTGATGGTGCCTGGTCTGGGCTGCAAAGGCTCAGCGCGGAGCTGGAGGAGCTTGGCGCGGGCCCATGGGGCTGGAGCAGGTCGGCGAGGTTGGCGCGGGCTCATCGGCGCCACTCCGGCTGAGGCCGCGCCCCGCAAGGGGCGCGGGGCTGTATCGATATGCGGCTCCGCCGCGTGGGCGCGACCAGCCCCACACAACCCGCAGACCCCCGACAACCCCACCACCCACCCCCTACCGGTGGGGTCGAAGGGGCGGAGCCCCTGGGGGATGGGACGGGTAGGGGCGGCGGGGGCGAAATCAAACCCCGCGCCGCCCCCCGGGCACCCCTAGTGACCCGCCCCCGCCGTGGCCGACGGCAGCTCCGCCCGCACTCCAGGATCGCCGGCGTCCACCGTGTAGTCCTCGGGCCTGGTCTGGTCGACGCCCTCGGGCGCCTTGACGGCCTTCAGGACGAAGGTCAGGACCACGGTCACCACGAGATTCAGCACGAAGGCGGTGAGGCCGATGTACCCGATCTCCCCGATCCCCGGAATCTCCGCCGAGGACCCCCCGAAGTGCTTCTGGGTCGGCGAAGCCACTCCGTACGCGGCGATCGTCCCGTACAGCATCCCGACCGCCCACCCGGCAAGCAGCGCCCAGCGATGGAACCACCGGGTGAAGAGGCCGCCGACGAGGGCCGGGAAGGTCTGGAGGATCCAGATGCCGCCCAGGAGCTGGAAGTTGATGGCGACGGTCTTGTCCATGCCGAGGACGAAGACCAGCGCGCCCACCTTCACCAGCAGCGAGACCAGCTTGGAGACCTTGGTCTCCTGCGCCGGCGTGGCATCCGGCTTGATGAAGTCCTTGTAGATGTTGCGCGTGAAGAGGTTCGCCGCCGCGATCGACATGATGGCGGCCGGAACCAGCGCACCGATGCCGATCGCCGCGAACGCCACCCCCGCGAACCAGTCCGGGAACATGTTCTCGAAGAGCTGCGGAATCGCGAGCTGCCCGTTGTCCACCTGGACGCCGGCCGCGATGGCCATGAAGCCGAGGAGGGCGAGCATGCCCAGCATCAGCGAGTACAGCGGCAGGATCGTGGCATTGCGGCGGATCACGTCACGGCTGCGGCTGGACAGCACGGCGGTCACGCTGTGCGGGTACATGAACAGCGCGAGTGCGGAGCCGAACGCCAGTGTGGCGTACGTCCACTGCGAGGCCGCGCCCGGCACGAGCGCGCCCGCACCCGCCGTCTCGTACTTCTCGTTCGCCGCGGCGAAGATGTCGTCGAAGCCGCCCAGCTTGATCGGGATGTAGATGATGGCGACCGCGATGACGATGTAGATCAGCGTGTCCTTGACGAACGCGATCAGGGCCGGGGCGCGCAGCCCCGAGGAGTACGTGTACGCGGCCAGCACACCGAAGGCGATGAGCAGCGGCAGGTCCTTGATGAACCAGTTCGTGTCCTCGCCGCCGCCGATGCCCATCACGTCGAGGACGGCCTGGATGCCGACCAGTTGGAGCGCGATGTACGGCATCGTGGCGAGGATGCCGGTGACGGCCACCGCCAGCGACAGGCTCTTCGAGTCGAAGCGGCCGCGCACGAAGTCCGAGGTGGTGACGTACCCGTGCTTGTGCGAGACCGACCACAGACGCGGCAGGAAGACGAACATCAGCGGGTAGATGAGGATCGTGTAGGGCACCGCGAAGAAGCCCGCCGCGCCCGCCGCGTAGATCGCCGCCGGGACCGCCACGAAGGTGTACGCCGTGTAGAGGTCGCCGCCGAGCAGGAACCAGGTGATCCAGGTGCCGAACGACCGTCCGCCCAGGCCCCATTCGTCGAGGCTCTGCTCGTTCTCGGCCTTGCGCCAGCGGGCGGCCAGGAAGCCCATGACCGTGACGGCCACGAAGAAGAGGATGAAGACGGCGAGGGCCACGCCGTTCACGCCGTCGTTCATTCCCCTGCACCTCTCTGGGACTTGCGGGCGCGCTGGTCACGCTGCCACAGCTGGTACGCGATCATCGTGAGCGCGGTCGAGATGACCACCCACGCCATCTGGTACCAGTAGAAGAACGGGATGCCGACGAACTCCGGGTCCGTCTTGGCGTACGAACCGACCCACAGCATCGCCACGAACGGCACGAACAGGCAGAGGGCGACGACCACTCGGACCGGTGTCACCACCGGCGGCTTCATTTCGGGCGCGCCGGGCGCGTCCGTCTCCTGCGACATACGGAGGCTCCATCCCCTCACCGGCCAACACTGATCACCTGCTGCAACGCGCAGGAAATCTAAGCGACAGGTTCCGCCGTATGGAACCCCCTGTCCGGATACCGGATGCGGAGGTTGTGTGCGCATCGCGTCGCGCTCCCGCCGGGTCGTTCGCCGGGCCGCTCGCCGGATTCAGCAGCAGATTCAGCGGCAGCGGAACCCCTGCCCGGGATCCGACTCCTGCCGGTCCGTCCGTATCCGCCCTCAACCGCCTTGTACGGCACCGACCGCATCGCCCACCGTGTGCAGGAGCCGTTGCCCGTTCACCGAAACCCTTGCTCCTGAAGGCCTCTGTCCCTGAAACCCTTTAGAAGCTGTGTCGGAACCGGTGATCTGTGACGTTCTGTAACGGATGGGCGCGTGGGGTGCCGGAACTCGGAGCGTCAGGACGCGGCGACCGCCGTGGAGCGATGGACAGGAAGGGTGCAGCAGCGAGCCCGACAGTGGCGTCGAGGACGAGGCCCAGCCTGAGCTGTGTGACCTGTGCGGGGCCGTGGTCTCGGACGGCACCGAGTGGTATGCCCTGGTCCCGGACTCATCGTCGATCCACGCGGTCGACGCCAAGTTCGATGGCAAGCGGATGGTCGTCGGGTGCACGAAGGAGCACCTGGCCGAGCTGGTCGAACAGTACAAACACCGGCCATTCATCGAGCCCCAGTTCTGGGCCGGGAAGATCGCCAGTGCTCTGCAGAAGCATGGGGGTCGGCTCAGCGAGGAGGACCTGGCCGAGGAGACCGGGCTGACCCCGGAGCAGATCGAGGCCGGGGTGACATGGCAGAGCCTGGAGTATCTGCGCTGGCGCGAGCAGTTCGGTGACGACGGTCCCGGCGCGTCCTCGTAGGCCGGGGTGGCTCAGCTGGCGAGCTTCGGCTTCTTCACCCTGCCGGGGGCGGCGACAAGTCGGCGGGCGCGGCTATGGTCAGGGCCGTGGACACTGAGCCGGAGCCGGGCGGTGGGCGGGGCGATGACGAGGACGGGTTCCCGATCGACGACGAAGAAGAAGAGTCTCTCGCGAGCTTGATGGTCCGCGAGATCACCGAATACCTGGACCAGTCCGGGCTCGTCGACCAAGAGGACTTGGGGGAGATCCAGCCGGACTTGAACAAGCTGGCGCGGTCGATCGCGAGGCAGGTCGAAAGCCACCTCGGGATGTGACCCGCTCGCAGTCCCTCCACTCCGAGATTTACGCCCAATCCAGATGTCGCACCAGGAAGACGCCGGGGCCGACCTCCCGAGAGGAGGTGCGTATCCGGTCAGCGATGCCGGAGGGCCAGACAGTGCCGGATGACCAGATCGCATTGACCCCAGGTAGCCGGTCGGGTTCGAGGCCAGTGAGGTCGGCAGCGGTCAAGTCGAGAACAACCGTGGCGAGTACGGCTGCCAGCGACTGGCCGATTTCACCCATGCGGGATGCGGTGCTCTCCCCTGAGCTGTCGCGCACCACCATGGAGGCGCCGGACCAGGGACCGATCTTCCGTAACACCCGGGCGATGTAGGCGAGTTCCCTGGCGACGCTCCTGAGACCGCCATCATCGAGAGCGTTGCGGTCATGGACACTGACGTATCTGCCAAGCCGTTTGTGCCTTCGGGCAGGCCCGCACGGTCCTGTGTAGAAGCGGCGGCTGATGTGGCGCAATTGGCGCGCAACTGTCTTCGCTTGGTGGCGAGCTTCGTCAGTCCGCTTGCCACTGCGGTAGGTCCGGGAGTCCCTTAGTGCGCTTACGAGTTGGTACAGGGCTGCCTCGGCTGATGCGAGGTCGCATGCGAGTGACGCGGGATTACGACGTGCCAGGACGATCGTCATCGACATCGACAGGGAAGTCGGCCCGGAAGCTGTCATGTACTCACTATCCGTCGGTGGAGGAGCCGCCTCAGCGACTTGCCATTGGTTCTCTCGCACACGGGCCAGGAGTCCAGGGCCCGCAAGGGCAGCGCCGCCCAGCTCGCCGCCGCCTCCGCCGGTTCGGACACAGGCACTCAGTCCTCTCGGTACTGTCCCCGCGTGACCGGCACCCTCGTACGGAACCGCGAGGGAGCCCTGCCCCAAGGGCCGAGCCGTACGTCACCCGGCGGGTTCGATACGGAGGACGGCGGCGGTGTCGAGGATCTCGACGACCTCCAGGCTCATGGCGTCGTTGATGGTCGCGACGGTTCCCTCGCCGCAGCTCAGCCCGACGCCGCCGCCGCCCTCCGACGACACGCCGCCGCCACCGGAACAGCCCGAAACGCTGTAGCCCGACCCCGTCAGCGGCGCGACCATCTCGACCGCGCCGCCGGTGATCGCCGTCACCTCGATCGGCCCGAGGCCGTACGTTTCCGGCACTGTCACGACGTCCCCCACGGCGACCTCGATCTCGCACGTCCCGTCAGCGCACGGCCCGGTCGGCGAGGGCGACGGCGTGGCCGACTCCGTGGGAGTCTGCGTGGGGTCGGATGCCGGTGACCCGGAGGCGGACCCGCTGGGCCGGCCCTCGGCGGGGGACCCGTCCGCAGAATCCGAGGAACACGACGTGAGAACGGCGAACAGGACAGCGACAACAACGGCGACGACGGCGGTGGATGACGTTCTACGCATCATGGTCGCCATGGAACCCCGCCCCGACCGGGACCCCTCCCGGCCCTCGCCCGGGCAGGCGCGCCGCCAAGACGCCTGGGGGAGGATCCATAAGGGAAATTGAGAAACGGGCACTCAGCTTGTTCTTCAACCTCGGCCCGGAGTGCGTCGGCCGCGCTGACACCGCTCGCCCCGTACGGCAAAGGCACGCTCGGCGGCCGCATGCCAGTCGGCCTCGCACCAGCGGTCCGGGGTGGTCTTCTGTGGGCGAACGCCTCGCTACTTCGGGACCCCTCCCAGCCCAGCCCGCTACGGTCGCCGGGACATGACTACAACGGGGGACGTACCTCGCGAGGGGGAGTCGTGTGAGTGAACTCGACGAAGAACAAGGGGCGTTGGACGCCAGCTCGGATCCGGGCCCGGATGTGCGCCCAGGGCCGGGCGAGGCGCGGAGGCGGGCCCTCCGGCCGGGCGCCACCCTGGCCCTCGCCGCCGCCCTGGTGCTGATCGGCGGCGTGGGGGTGTTTCTCGTGGCGGGCGGGGACGAGGAGGGCAACGGAGGTAGTGCCGGCGCGGGCGAGCCCACCCGCCAACGCCTCGTTCTCCCGGAACGGGCTGGCAGCTTCGGCGAGTTCGCGCTGTTCAACGAGAATACGTGGGAGCTCCCCGGAGAAGTGGCTGCCAAGGTGGGCATCCGCTCCCCGGGACGGACCCTCGTCGAACTCGTCGTCGTCGAGCCCGGCCTGCTCGAACTGGGCCTCGTGCACGTTGTCCCGGGCCTCGGGGTCGCGCATGGCCTTGAACGCCACCTCCGGCCGGCGCAGGAAGTCGGTGGCCACCTGCGCGGCCACCGCCTCGTCATCGCATGCCAGTTCACGGATCGCCTCGACCTTCTCCTGGGCGGTGACCGGGACCAGGGCGTCGTCGGTCTTCCAGCCCACCACCCTCTTGGCCACCTCCGCACTCCACCGGCGCCGGCCGGTCCGCTCGCTCAGCGGCGGATTCCGGATCAGCTCGAACCGGTCCGGCGCGGAAGCCAGGATCCGGTGCACCTCGTAGGAGACCCCCCGCCTGCCGGTGTTCGGCGGGCCACTGTGCGGCAACCCACCGGTGCGTGCGGACGGTATAGAAGGACAGCCCGATCTCCTCGGCGAACAGCCGCAGCGACTCCTCCACACCCTGGTCACCCTCATCGAGCGGCAGGTGACCGCCGTGCCCGCGAAGGGGCTCCAGCTCCAGAACTGCGTCCCCGAGCGCGAACTGGCAGCGGGTGTCCTCCTCCACCATGTCCAAAGACTCGGCCACCAGCTCGTCGTAACGGCTCCGTGTGACCTTCCCGACCATCTCCACCATTGGGGCCATGGCGCACCACCCGACGCGGGCCGAAGCGTCGGCGTCCTGCGTCGGCAGCGGAACCCCGGCCCGGCGATGCGCCCAGATTCCACCCCACACCACCAACATCACCAGACTCCGAGCCAACATGGCCAATTCCAGCCCTTATTGAGAGCCGGGCGTCTCCGGCTCACCAGTCACAGAACGTCACAGATCACCGGTTCCGAAACAGCTTCTTACTCCTGCGGGCGCTTCAGTCGCGCCACGAACTTGTACCGGTCCCCCCGGTACACCGACCGCACCCACTCCACCGGCCGGCCCTCGCGGTCCAGGGAATGCCGGGAGAGCATCAGCATCGGCAGGCCGACGTCGGTGCCGAGCAGGCCGGCCTCGCGCGGGGTGGCCAGCGAGGTCTCGATGGTCTCCTCGGCCTCGGCGAGATGGACGTCGTACACCTCGGCCAGCGCCGTGTAGAGGGAGGTGTACTTGACCAGCGACCGGCGCAGCGCGGGGAAGCGCTTGGCGGACAGGTGGGTCGTCTCGATGGCCATGGGCTCGCCGTTGGCCATGCGCAGCCGCTCGATGCGCAGGACGCGGCCCCCGGTGGTGATGTCGAGCAGCCCGGCGAGCGTGTCGTCGGCGGTGACGTAGCCGATATCGAGGAGCTGTGAGGTGGGTTCGAGGCCCTGGGCCCGCATGTCCTCGGTGTACGAGGTGAGCTGGAGCGCCTGGGAGACCTTCGGCTTGGCGACGAAGGTGCCCTTGCCCTGGATGCGCTCCAGACGGCCCTCGACGACCAGTTCCTGCAGAGCCTGGCGCACGGTCGTACGTGAGGTGTCGAACTCGGCGGCCAGCGTGCGCTCGGGCGGGACCGGGGTGCCGGGCGGCAGCGTCTCGGTCATGTCGAGCAGGTGCTTCTTCAGGCGGTAGTACTTGGGCACGCGTGCGGTGCGGACGGCTGCCCCACCCTCGTTCTCCGCACTGCTGACGTCGGTGGTCATGCTCCGCCTTCCCGGCTCCTAGTGGCGTGATCCTTCTGTATACCTTCACAGCCCTCGCTGGTCTAGTCCATGGAGGCGAAATGGTCTACCCGACGAGTGTGGCCCAAGCGCACGGTTTTCGCCGCCTCCTTACTTAAAGGTCCTTGCATATGTAGGTCGCATAACGGCTGGTGAGAGCCGACTCGAACACCCTTGACACACCGATTGGTCTGAGCCAAGCTCCGGCGTACTGGTCTACACCATTGGTCCAGGTCCCGGCCCCATGGGCGGTACGTCTGTCACCGCAGGGAGCAGGGGGGTTGTGGCATCCCTGAGGAGGGTGGCGTGAAGCGCAAGCTGATATCCGCGATCGGCGTCGCGGGCATGATGGTCTCCATCGCGGCGTGTGGGGGCGGCGAGAGCGGGGGCTCGGACACGGCGGCCGACACCAAGGAGCTGACCGTCTGGCTCACGGTGGACGCCCAGAACAACTGGCCCGAGCTGGTGAAGGCCGCCGACGAGGCCATCGAGAAGAAGCACCCGGGCATCGAGATCAAGCACGAGTACTACGGCTGGCCCGACAAGAACGCCAAGCTCGACGCCGTCCTCGCCACCGACAAAGCGCCCGACGTGGTCGAGATGGGCAACACCGAGATGCTCGGCTACATGGTCAAGGGCGCCTTCGCCCCCGTCGACCCGGCCCACTTCGACAACTCCGATGTCTGGCTCGACGGCCTCAAGGCCTCGGTCACGTACGAGGGCAGGACGTACGGTGTCCCGTACTACGCCGGCGGGCGCGTCGCCAACTGGCGCAAGGACGTGGCCGCTTCGGTGGGCGTGCAGGCCCCGCCGACGACGTACGCGGAACTCACCGACGCCCTCGACAAGATCCAGGACAAGCAGGGCGACAAGTTCAGCGCCTGGTACCAGCCGACCCGCGACTGGTACGCGGCCATGTCCTTCGTCTACGACGCCGGGGGTTCCATCGCCGTCGAGTCGGGCGGCGAGTGGAAGGCCAGCCTCTCCTCGCCCGAGTCCGTCAAGGGCCTGGAGGAGTTCAAGAACGTCATCGACACCTATATGCACGCCGACAAGACCAAGGACGAGTCCGACCGCTACCTCGTCTACGGCCAGGGCAACGCCGCCATGATCTTCGGCGCCGCCTGGGAGGGCGCGACCTCCGAGGCGCCGGAGAACGACAAGACCGGCAAGCTCAAGGGCAACCTGGAGAACTTCGTGATGCCCGGCCCGTCCGGCAACCCCCTTCCGGTCTTCCTCGGCGGCTCCGACCTCGCCATCCCGGTGAAGTCCGACGCCCAGGCCGTCGCCGCCGAGTGGATCAACGCGTTCGCGGGCGCCAAGGGGCAGCAGGGCCTGATGGGGAAGGGCAACCTGCCCAACAACAAGACCGACCTCGCCACCCTGAAGGACGACCCGGCGACGGCGGTCCCGGCCACCGCGGCCGAGTCCAACTGGTTCGTCCCGATGGCACCGGGCTGGGGCCAGGTCGAGAAGGCCCAGGTGCTGCAGACCATGCTCCAGGACATCGGCACCGGCAAGAAGTCGGTCGAGGACGCCGCGAAGGCGGCGGACGCCGAGATCGACAAGGTCATCAACACCAAGTGACCCACGGGCGGGGCCCCGTCGCCGAACGGCGGGGCCCCGCTTCTCGTACGACCACGGGTCTGCCGCCGCCGGGAAGGGGTGCGGCGTCCCGTACGACCTGAGGGACCGCTGAGGAGCGCGCGGATGAGTGCCGCAGACACGACCACCCCCGCCAAGGTGCCGCCCCCGCGGCAGGCACCACCGCCGTCTCCGGCCGCCGCGGAGGGGCCACGGAAACGGAAGAAGACGTCCTCGGGCCGGACGGCCGCGCCCTGGGCGCTGCTCGCGCCCTGCCTGCTGATCCTCGCCCTGGTCCTCGGCTATCCGCTGGTCCGCCTGGTCACCCTCTCCTTCCAGGAGTTCGGGCAGTCCCAGCTGTGGGGCTTCCAGCCGGCGAAGTCGGTCGGCCTCGACAACTTCACCGAGGTGCTCGGGGACGGCGAGTTCTGGGCCGTCGTCGTACGCACCCTCGTGTTCGCGGGCGGCGCGGTCGTCTTCACGATGGTGGCCGGCATGCTGATCGCGCTGCTGCTCCAGCGGGTCTCCGGCTGGGTGAAGACGCTGGTCAACATCGCGCTGGTGGCGAGCTGGGGCATGCCGATCATCGTGGCCACCACGGTCTTCAAGTGGCTTTTCGACTCCGACTACGGCATCTTCAACGCGCTCCTCAGCAGGCTGCCGGGCGTCGACATGGTCGGCCACAACTGGTTCGCGAGCGGGCCGGAAGGCCTCGCCGTGATCATGCTGCTGGTGGTGTGGGGCGCGGTGCCGTTCGTCGTCATCACGCTCAGCGCGGGCCTCACACAGGTCCCGAAGGAGATGGAGGAGGCGGCCCGGCTGGACGGCGCGGGCGCGTGGGGCGTCTTCCGGTACGTCACCCTCCCCATCCTCAAGCCGATCATCGTGATGCTCACGACGCTCTCCGTCATCTGGGACATGGGCGTCTTCCCGCAGGTCTTCGTGATGCGCAACGGCCATCCGGAGGCCGAGTTCCAACTGCTCACCACGTACTCCTACGACAAGGCGTTCGTGGTCAACGACTACGCGCAGGGCTCGGCGATCGCGCTGCTCACCGTGGTGTTGCTGCTGGGCGTGGTGGCCGTCTACATGCGTCAGATGCTGAAGATCGGAGACGTCGAATGAGTGCCCTGGTCTCTTCCGGCCCCCGGAAGCCCAAGCTGGGCTGGAACCTGCTCGGTCTCCTCGTCTTCGTCACCGCCGGCTTCCCCGTCTACTGGATGCTCAACACGGCGTTCAAACCGGCGAAGGACGCCATCGACCCGGACCCGAGCCTGCTGCCGACGGCGATCACCTTCTCCAACTTCGGCCGGGCGCTGGACATCGCCGACTTCTGGGGCCCGGTGAGCCGCAGCCTCGTGGTGTCCCTCACGGTGGTCGTGATCGGGGTCGTGGTCGGCATGCTGGCCGCCCTCGCCATCTCCCGGTTCGCCTTCCGCGGCCGCAAGGTCGTGATCGTGGGCATTCTCGCGGTGCAGATGGTCCCGCTCGTCGCCATGATCATCCCGATCTTCCTGCTCCTCAACGACCTCGGCCAGTACGACAGGCTGACGGGCCTGATCATCACGTACCTGACCTTCATCCTCCCGTTCACGGTGTGGACCCTGCGCGGCTTCATCGTCAACATCCCGCGCGAGCTGGAGGAGGCCGCGATGGTCGACGGCTGCTCGCGCACGGGCGCCTTCGTCCGTGTGGTGTTCCCGCTGCTGGCCCCCGGCATGGTGGCGACCTCGGTCTACGGCTTCATCCAGGCCTGGAACGAGTACCTCTACGCCCTGATGCTGCTGAGCCAGCAGAACCAGACCGCCACCGTCTGGCTCGGCAACTTCACCACCAAGCACGGCACCGAGTACGCCCCGATGATGGCCGGCTCCACGATGATGGCCGTGCCGATCGTCGTCCTCTTCCTCCTCGTCCAGCGCAAGATGGCCGCGGGCCTCACCGCGGGCGCCGTGAAGGGATAACGTCACCGATGACGACACTCACCCGTGGCACGTCCACCCTGACGCGCGACGCCCTCACCGTCCTCCAGCCCGGCTTCACGGGCACCACCGCCCCCGACTGGCTGCTGCGCCGCCTCGGCGAGGGCCTGGCTTCTGTGGGCCTCTTCGGCCGGAACATCGCCTCACCCGAACAACTCGCCTCCCTGACCGCTCAGTTGCGGGCCGAGCGCGGGGACGTGCTGGTCGCGATCGACGAGGAGGGCGGTGACGTGACGCGCCTGGAGGTGCGCACGGGCTCGTCCTTCCCCGGCAACCACGCGCTCGGCGCCGTCGACGACGTGGAGCTGACCCGGGACGTGGCCCTCGAACTGGGCCGCCGTCTCGCGGAGTGCGGGGTCAACCTGAACTGGGCCCCGTCGGCGGACGTGAACTCCAACCCGTCCAACCCCGTCATCGGCGTCCGCTCCTTCGGCGCCGACACCGACCTGGTCTCCCGCCACACCGCCGCGTACATCACCGGCCTGCAGTCCGCCGGCGTCGCCGCCTGCACCAAGCACTTCCCCGGCCACGGCGACACCGCGGTCGACTCCCATCTGGCGCTCCCTCGTATCGACGCGAGCCTCCCGGTCCTGGAAGCCCGCGAACTCGTCCCCTTCCGGTCCGCGATCACCGCCGGTACGAAGGCGATGATGAGCGCCCACATCCTGGTCCCCGTCCTGGACCCGGACCGCCCGGCCACCCTCTCCCGCCGCGTCCTCGTGGACCTGCTCCGCAAGGAACTCGGCTACGACGGCCTCATCGTCACCGACGGCATGGAAATGCAGGCCATCTCCGGCACGTACGGCATCGAACGCGGCAGCGTCCTCGCCGTCACGGCCGGTGCCGACGCCATCTGTGTGGGGGGCGGCCTCGCCGACGACGAGACCGTACGGCGCCTGAGGGACGCCCTGGTCACGGCCGTCCGCTCGGGCGAACTCCCCGAGGAACGCCTCGCGGACGCGGCGGCACGAGTGCGCGAACTGGCACGCTGGACGACCTCGGCCGCGGGCCGCGCCACCGGCGGACCGGGACACCCCGACATCGGCCTCACCGCCGCCCGGCGCGCCCTGACCCTGACCCGCCCCGAGACATCCGGGCCGTACGCGCCCCTCACCGAACCCCCCTACGTCGTGGCCCTCACCCCGGTGGCGAACATCGCCGTCGGCGACGAGACCCCCTGGGGCGTGGCCGCGGAACTGGCCCGTCTCCTGCCGGGCACGGAAACCGGCAGCTACACGGGCGAGAGCGCGGGCTCCTCGGCCCTGGCCGTCGCCGGCCCCCGCCGTATCGTCGCCGTGGTCCGCGACGAACACCGCCACCCTTGGATGACAGCCGCCCTGGACACCCTCCTGTCGGCCCGCCCCGACACCGTCGTGGTCGAGATGGGTGTCCCCCAGGCCCCGGCCCGGGGCGCCCTCCACATCGCGACCCATGGCGCGGCACGGGTCTGCGGCAAGGCGGCGGCGGAGGCCATCGCGGGGAACGCGGGGGAGTAGACCGACGGTTTCTCTCGGCGGCCCGGTGGCGTCCGGGCCGCCGTTCGGGTTCTTGCGGCCAGGGCGGTGGTGCGTTCCAGGGCGGTGGTGTGTTGGTGCGCTCGTGTGTACCCGCCCTGAATTCCCTGCCGCCTCAATGGCCTCCGCCCAATGCTCCGCCGCCTTAAATCCCCTGCCACCCGGGCTTGTTCGCGTACGTGTGCCGGAAGTAGTCCGCCAGCTTCAACTTCGACGCGGCCCCCTCGTCCACGACCACCGTGGCGTGCGGATGAAGCTGCAGCGCCGAGGCCGGGCACGCCGCCGCCACCGGTCCCTCGACGGTCGCCGCGACGGCATCGGCCTTGCCCTCGCCCGTCGCGAGGAGCACGAGGTGCCGCGCCTCCAGGATCGTCCCGATGCCCTGGGTGATCACATGGTGCGGCACCTGGTCGATGTCACCGTCGAAGAACCGCGCGTTGTCGAGGCGGGTCTGCTCGGTGAGCGTCTTGATCCGTGTGCGCGAGGCGAGCGAGGAGCACGGCTCGTTGAACCCGATGTGCCCGTCCGTCCCGATCCCGAGCAGCTGAAGGTCCACACCCCCGGCCCCGGCCAGCGCCTTGTCGTACTCCTCGGACGCGCCCTGCACATCCTCGGCGGTGCCGTCGGGCCCCATGAACGCGTCCATCCCGAGCCCCAGCGGTTCGAGTACCTCGCGTCGCAGCACCGAACGGTACGACTCGGGATGCTCGGCCGGCAGCCCCACGTACTCGTCGAGCTGGGCTATTCGCGCCCGCGACACGTCCACGGCACCGGAGCGCACCTTGGCCGCCAACGCCTCGTATATGGGCAGCGGGGTCGACCCGGTGGCCACACCGAGCAACGCGTCGGGCTTGCGCCGGAGCAGCTCCGCCATGGCCTCGGCGATGAGCTCTCCGCCCGCCTTGGCATCCGGAACGATGACAACTTCCACGCTGGGCCTGCCGATCTGGAGTGAGGACAGAGGACAAGTGAGGACAGAGGACAACAGAGGGACAGAGGGGAGACGGACGGGCCTCGGTGGAGGCCTGGAGAGAGATCTGTGGTTTAGACCAATCTAACAGAATCGCTATCCGTGCAGCAGGGTGAGTTGTGCCCTCCAGGGTCCAGGGAAGGTCCAGTGCCCAGGAAAGGTCAGGTCAGTGAACCCCCCGTAACGTCCACCCAGCTCCCCGTGACCCACCGTCCGTCGCCCGACGCCAGGAACGCCACCACGTCCGCGACATCCGCCGGCACCCCGACCCCGCGCAGCGCCGATATCGCCGCGGCCTTCTCCCACGCGTCCTCGCTCGCGTACAGCAGCTCGGCGGTGTTGTCGGTGTCGATGATCCCCGGTGCCACCGAGTTCACGGTGATGCCGCGAGGGCCCAGCACCTTGGACAGGTCGCGGGTGAAGATGTCCAGGGCGCCCTTGGTCATCGCGTACGCCATCCTGTCCGGCATCACCGCGGTCCGGGCGAGCCCCGAGGAGATGTTGATGACCCGTCCGCCGTCCCGCAGCCGGTCCAGGCCGCGCTTGACGATGAAGTGCGGTGCCTTCACGTTCACCGCGAAGACCCTGTCGTACTCCTCCTCGTCGATCTCCCCGATCGGGCGGGACGTGCCGATGCCGGCGTTGTTCACCAGGATGTCCACCCCGTCCGCGTGCCGGTCGAACTCCCGCCACAGGACATCGGCGTCCCTGGGCCGTCCGAGCTCCACGCCGATGGCGAACGCCTCGCCGCCCGCTGCCTCGATCGCGGCCACCGTCTCCTTCGCGGCGGCCTCGTTGCGGCCGTAGTGCACGGCGACCCGTGCGCCGTCGCGTCCCAGTCGCTCGGCGATCCCTCGCCCGATACCCCTGCTCGCCCCTGTGACCAGTGCTGTCCTGCCCGTGAGCACAGCCATGTCAGCGCCCCCTTCGCATTTTTCTAGCGGTCGATACAGAAAAGACCGTACAACACCCCGCCGACATTTCTCTAGTGTCCGCTATAAAATGCACCGCATGGTGTCCAAACAGCGCGGCCGACCCCGCGCCTTCGACCGCGAGACCGCCCTGGAGAAGGCGATCCTCGCCTTCTGGGAGAACGGCTACGAGGCCACCTCCGTCTCCGACCTCACCCGTGTGATGGGCATCGGCGCCCCGAGCCTGTACGCGGCGTTCGGTGACAAGCGGGCGCTGTTCGACGAGGTCGTCCAGGTGTACGGCGTCCGCTACGGCTCCTTCATCGACCGGGCCCTCGCCGAGGAGTCCACGGCCCGTGCCGCCGTGGAGCGCATGCTGCGCGAGGCGGCCGCCGAATACACGGCCCCCGAGCACCCGCACGGCTGTCTGGTCATCCACGCGGCGACCAACTGCACGACCCCCGAGGTCGAGGAGTCCCTGCGGGCCAGGCGCAATGCCAACATCGCCTCCTTCGAGGCCCGGATAAGAGCGGACATCGCGTCCGGCGAACTGCCCGCCGGTATTGAAGCGTCCGCCCTCGCGCGACACGTCGGCGCGATCATCCAGGGCATGTCCCAGCAGGCGCGCGACGGCGCGACCAAGGAGGAGCTGGAGGCGCTCGCGGGTCTCGCGATGACGGTTTGGCCCCCGGCCCGAACCGAAGCGGGCTACTCTGCGTGTAAGTCATCGGCAGATGTTGGACAATGAGACAACAACAAACATCCGCCAACGCATGGACACGCCAGGTGGTCTAGTCCACAATGCGTAGTAAGGCGTACCAGAAGTAGTACGTCCACAAGCCTCCGTCTTCCCCGCACAGGAAGGCGGACCGAGGAACCGGCGCTCTCTGCCCTGACTGCTCCGGCTCCTCATCCTTCGGCCGACCGGGACCGCACACCCCGCGGCCGATGTTGCTCCGGGCTGCGGTGCCGGGAGGGTTGAGGGTCCCTCTCAGGCGCCGCGGCCCGCGGGTGTCTTCAGGGCCGTACACCCCGGATCTCCCGTACGACCGCCCGGACCCTGTCCGCACGGCCGGTTTTCGGGCTGTGTCCGAACCGCCAGGTACGCTCCACCCGTGCCCTCCATGAACGAACTGGTCCACCAGCACACCGCCCTCAGCGACTCCGACCTGGAGTGGCTGCACCTGCTGGTGTCGGAGTGGCAGTTGCTCTCGGACCTCTCCTTCGCCGACCTCGTCCTGTGGGTCCCCACCTCCGACGGCACCCGCTATGTCTCGGTGGCCCAGATGCGCCCCAACACCGGCCCGACCTCGTACCAGGACGACATGGTCGGCCATCTCGTCCCGCGCGGCCGCCGGCCGATGCTGGACCTGGCCCTCGACGAGGGGCGGATCGTCCGCGAGGGCGACCCGGAGTGGCGTGAGGAAGTCCCCGTCCGCATCGAGTCCATCCCCGTACGGCGGGAAGGGCGCGTCCTCGGCGTCATCGCACGCAACACCAACCTCCTCACGGTCCGCACCCCCAGCCGGCTGGAGCTGACGTATCTCCAGAGCGCGTCCGACCTCGCCCAGATGATCGCCGCCGGCGCGTTCCCGTTCGCCAACCAGCAGGTGGACATGGACGCTTCGCCGCGCGTCGGCGACGGACTGATCAGGCTCGACGCGGACGGCATCGTCCAGTACGCCTCCCCGAACGCGCTGTCCGCGTACCACCGCCTCGGCCTCGCGGCCGACCTCGTGGGCCACCACCTCGGCCGGACGACCGCCGAACTCGCCCCGTCCCGGGGCCCAGTGGACGAGGCGCTCGCCAAGGTGGCCAGTGGCTGGGCGCCGCGCGAGTTCGAGATCGAGGCGGGCGGCGGGGTCATCCAGTTCCGCGCGATCCCGCTCAAACCCAAGGGCACCCGCATCGGTTCGCTCGTCCTCCTCCGTGACGTCACCGAACTCCGGCGTCGCGAGCGCGAGCTGATCACCAAGGACGCGACCATCCGGGAGATCCACCACCGGGTGAAGAACAACCTCCAGACGGTGGCGGCCCTGCTCCGCCTCCAGGCTCGGCGCATCGAGTCGGAGCGCGGTCGCGAAGCCCTCGAAGAGGCCGTACGACGGGTCGGTTCGATCGCGATCGTGCACGAGACGCTATCCCAGACCCTGGACGAGCGCGTGGAGTTCGACGAGATCGCCGACCGGGTGCTCGCGATGGTCGCGGAGATCTCGCCGGGCAAGGTCGTGGGCAGGCGCACCGGCCGTTTCGGCATCCTGGACGCGGAGGTCGCCACCCCGCTGTCGATGGTGCTGACCGAAATCCTGCAGAACGCTCTCGAACACGGCTTCCGCGAGGGCGACACCGGCACGGTCGAGGTCTCCGCGGTCCGCGGCGGTACGGCGAAGGAGGCCCGGCTTCTCGTCACCGTCCAGGACGACGGCGTCGGCCTGCCCGAGGGCTTCGACCCGCACCGCTCGGGCAACCTCGGCCTGCAGATCGTACGGACGCTGGTGGAGGGGGAGTTGGGCGGCACGTTCGACATGGTCCCGGCTCCGGAGCGGGGGACTCAGGTGATCCTGGACATTCCGGTGCGGGCGCAGAAGTAATCCCAGCCGCGTCTGTGTCTGTGCGAACGCGCGCAGCAAGAAGCCCCGGACCGTTCAGGGGTCCGGGGCTTCGCATGCTCGTTGCCAGCGTGTGCTGCGCATCGGGGGCACTGCGCGCTGCGGCTCGGGGGCGGGAGATGCGCACTCGCTGTACGCGCCGCCAAGCTCAGGCTTGTAGCGGGTGGGTTGTCAGGCGGAGGCCTGACGGGCCCGGTTGCGGGCGGCGCGGCGCTTCATGGCGCGGCGCTCGTCCTCGCTGAGACCACCCCAGACGCCGGAGTCCTGGCCGGACTCAAGCGCCCACTGCAGACACTGCTCGATCACCGGGCAGCGGCGGCAGACAGCCTTGGCTTCCTCGATCTGCAGCAGCGCAGGACCGGTGTTGCCGATGGGGAAGAAGAGCTCGGGGTCTTCCTCGCGGCAAACGGCGTTGTGACGCCAGTCCATGGCTGCTACCTCTCCGTGGTGTTACTTGCAAGTTGCTTGTGAATGTGAACGCTTTCACGAATCCCTCAACAAGTGAAGGGCCGAACGTCAGACGGACTGACGTGGTCCTGTGATTTGAGGAGGGGTTCCGGCGCTCTGTGGGGCCGATGTTGCGGGCCGTCCCGAGCGCCACGTAGAGACTCGCAAACCTCAGCGGCGGATACAACCCCTTCCGGAAAGTTTTTTTTGATTCCTTGGTGTCGACTAGGTCACAGCCGTACTTCCAAGGGGTGGATCCTGGCCTAAACGTTCGAGTGGAAGGACTTTTGCCCGTTCCGCTCACACAATCACACGCAGTGCACGGCGTACGCCTGTGAACGTCACGCTCGTACGCAGTCCGAGATGGTCGCCGTCCATCTGGAGGGGGAGCGGCACCTTCGAATGCAAGGTGAACCCGTTCAGGTCGTGCAGGGAGGTGGCGTGCTTGCCATGGGGTCCGCGCTCGGGGGACGAAGTGAGCAACTGGGTTGCATACCGGGCAAGCGCGGCTGTCGACATCCGGCTGAGACCGAGTATGTCGAGGCCGGTGTCGAACGAAGCCTTAGGTGATGCGTACACCGGGCGATTGCCCAGAAACGTCCACGGGGACGTATTGCAGACTATGGACAGCACCAGATCGGTGACGGGGTCCTCGCCGGCCTGTTCCAGGGTGATCGTGCCGTGTCTGCGGTGCGGTTCTTCGAGGAACTGGCGGAAGGCCTGGCGCAAGTAAAGAGCGTGTGTGGATTTCCGGCCGCGTTCGCGTTGCTGCTCGACTCGGCCGATCACGCCCGCGTCGAAGCCGAGGCCGGCGCAGAAGGTGAACCAGCGGGAGGGCACTGCCTCGTCCTCCGTGCCGGGGGTGCCCGCGGCGATGCCGAGGCCGATCGTGCGTTCCCGTCCTTCTCTCAGGGCGTCCAGGAGCGCGCCGGTGGCCTCTACGGCGTCGTTGGGCAGGCCCAGGGCGCGGGCGAAGACGTTGGTGGAGCCGCCGGGGACCATGGCGAGGCGGGGGAGGCGTTCCGGGTCGGGGCCGTTGTGCAGGAGTCCGTTCACGACCTCGTTCACCGTGCCGTCGCCGCCGAGTGCGACGACCAGTTCGATGTCGTCCTTGCCCTCCGCGGCCTGTCTGGCGAGGTCTCTGGCGTGGCCTCGGTACTCCGTGGTGACCGCCTCGAGCTTCATCTCGCTCGCCAGCGCGTGGATCAGCACGTCGCGCGTGCGTGCGCTTGTGGTGGTTGCCGCCGGGTTGACCACGAGAAGTGCACGCATGCGATGCAGGGTACCTACTGGGTGGTACTCGGCCCATACCGAGGTGGGGTTCTGGGGTGGGTGGTGGCGGGTGCGGGTGGTTTGGGGTTGCTCGCGCAGTTCCCCGCGCCCCTGTGGGGGTGGGCGGTTCGTTGTCGGGTGTGGGGGAGTGCGTGGTGTGTGGGTGCGTTGTGGGTCGGGGGCGCGCCGGGGGGTCTCCGTCCTCGGTCTGACGCGACTTGGGTGGGGTTCCAAGGGGTGGCTCTTGTAGTCGCGACATCCGCTGCGGGTGGACACCCCCCGACCCACCCCCTCCCCGCCGTACGCGGCCGACCCGCCGCGGGGGCGTGCGCACCACGTCCCCAGCCGCGCATTCGGCTCACCCGAGGCACCTCCAGCCTGTCCGGCGTTTGAGGACGAGGCCGCAAGGCCGACCCACCGCCCACTGGGCCGCACTATCCCGACCCACCCCAGACACCCTCAGCCTGTCCGGCGCTCGAGGATGAGGCCGCAGGGCCGATCCCCCCACCCACCAGGCCGCACACACCGAACTCACCCCAGCCTCCTCCAGCCCGTCCGGCGCTTGAGGACGAGGCCGAAGGCCGATCACCACAGCAACCCCCACCCACTCGAAGGCAGCCCACCCACCCCGGGGGTCCAGAGGGCGCAGCCCCGTGGCGGGGTCGAAGGGGCGGAGCCCCTGGGGATGGGACGGGTAGGGGCGGCGGGGGCGAGGACCTTCGCAGGGTGGGGTGTAGGGGCAGGGCTACCCTCCAGGGGTGAGTGCTGAGCAGAAATCGATGTCGGACGCCGCTGATGGCGAGCCCAGGGTCGGGCGGTTGGTTGCTGCGGCTGGGCTGGCTGCCTTGGAGGGGGCTGCTCTGGTTGTCGGGGGAGGGGCCATGGTGGTGCTGGGGCTCACGGGGGAGCCGGACGACCGGGGGCAGGCTGTCACGGGAGGCGTGACGTTGATCGTGCTCGCGCTGCTGCCGTTGCTCGCCGCACGCGGACTCTTTCTGCGCCGCAGCTGGAGCCGGGGACCGGCCGTCATCACGCAGATCCTGGCGCTCCCCGTGGCCTACAACCTGCTCCAGGCCGACAGCATGGCCATCCCCGGCGGCATTGTTCTCGGTGTTGTCGCGGTCACCGCGCTCGTCCTGCTGATCAACCCGACGACGACGCAGGCCCTCGGGATCCACGGGCCCGGCGACGCGCAGGGCCAGAAGTAACGTCGGCTCACTCCTCCACGAGCAGCTTCTCCCGCAGCTGGGCCAGGGTGCGGGCGAGGAGGCGGGAGACGTGCATCTGGGAGATGCCGACCTCCTGGGCGATCTGGGACTGGGTCATGTTGCCGAAGAAGCGCAGCAGGAGGATGCGCTTCTCGCGGGGCGGGAGGTCCTCCAGGAGCGGTTTGAGGGACTCGCGGTACTCCACGCCCTCCAGCGCCTCGTCCTCGGCGCCGAGGGTGTCCGCCACCGCCGGGGACTCGTCGTCGGTGTCCGGGACGTCCAGCGACAGCGTGGAGTACGCGTTGGCGGATTCCAGGCCCTCCAGGACCTCCTCCTCCGAGATGGCGAGCTTCTCCGCCAGCTCGTGAACGGTGGGGGAGCGGCCGTGCTGCTGGGAGAGCTCGGCCGTCGCCGTGGTGAGCGCGAGGCGGAGTTCCTGCAAGCGGCGCGGTACGCGGACAGCCCAGCCCTTGTCGCGGAAGTGGCGCTTGATCTCGCCGACGACCGTCGGGGTGGCGTAGGTCGAGAACTCGACGCCCCGGTCGGGATCGAAGCGGTCGACCGACTTGATCAGGCCGATGGTGGCGACCTGGGTGAGATCGTCCAGCGGCTCGCCGCGGTTGCGGAAGCGGCGCGCGAGGTGCTCGACGAGCGGCAGATGCATCCGGACCAGTTGGTTGCGCAGCTCCGCGTACTCGGGGCTGCCCTCCTTCAGCGTACGGAGCTCGACGAACAGCGCCCGTGCCCCGCTGCGGTCCTGCGGGTCGTGCTGCGTGCCCTGCGCACCCTGCGTACCCAGCTCATCGTGTCGCCCGTGCTCGCTCATCGTCCCGCCCGCCGTCACCCGACGCCTCCGCCCTTCCGAGGCCGTGGTGCTCCGTACGGCACCCTTCGGATCCTGTCCGCCGCCGGAGAGCCCCTCGTGCTCCCCGCCGCCGAACGGCTCTGCCCACCCGGGCTCCGCCGACCGAGGCGCTTCGGCCGCGGCCGAGGAGTCGTCCTGCGGATGCGGCCGGGCCTGCTCGGGGATGCCGTCGACGCCGTCCGCCAGGTGTGACAGCCCGCTGGGGCCGCCGGCACTCCCGGCGGGAAGTTCCCGTGTGCCGCGCTCTTCGTCCCGCACCGGCCCGTCCCCGTTCCTCACGCCGGCCCGGGTCCCGCGCCGCGCTTCTTGTAGAGGCTGATCGAAACGGTCTTGTCTTCGGCGACGGAGGAGTCGACCTGGCCCGCCAGGGCTGACAGGACGGTCCAGGCGAAGGTGTCCCGCGAGGGGGCGTGCCCGTCCGTGGTCGGGGCCGAGACAGTGACCTCCAGTGAGTCGTCGACGAGGCGGAAGACACAGCTGAGCACCGATCCGGGGACGGCCTGCTGCAGCAGGATCGCGCAGGCCTCGTCGACCGCGATGCGCAGGTCCTCGATCTCGTCGAGGGTGAAGTCCAAACGGGCCGCGAGGCCGGCCGTGGCCGTACGCAGCACCGACAGGTAGGCACCCGCAGCCGGCAGCCGGACTTCCACGAAGTCCTGGGTCGCGGGCTCGCCTGCGATCTGGGACACCCTCACCTCCAAGGTGGTACAAGCTATTTCGGGGCCCGGGGGTCACCCCCCGGGGTAACGCGCTACGTGGTTCAGCGGTGACGCTACCGCGCGCCCAAGCGCTGTGTCCTGGCGGTCCCGGGGACCCTACCCCGTGCTGTCACTCATAGTAAGCACATGAATACGCTCGGTGGCTAGGGGTCTGCGGGCCTCAAATAGGAAGAGCGCGCGCCGGATTGACGTACCCACACGTCAGACCGTCGAACCGTGTCTCATGAGTACGCCCTCGTGACAGCCTTGTCATCCGAGTTCGCGTCCCGCGTACATGTGAGTCACGCGCGCGTGTCCTGCGTTTATGTGTTCCACGCGCGCGTGTCGGACGAACGCGTGTCATACGAGTACGTGGTCGACGAAGCACCAGCGCCAGCTTTCGCCCGGCTCGAAGGTACGCATGATGGGGTGGCCGCTCTCCTTGTGGTGCTCCGTGGCGTGCTGCCCCGGCGACGAGTCGCAGCAGCCCACGTGCCCGCACGCCAGGCACAGCCGCAGTTGCACCGGGTGCCTGTCGGCGGCCAGGCACTCCGGACAGGTGTCGCTCAGGGGCTCGGGTTCGGGGTGCGGCAGCGCATGGGCATGCGTGCACTGTTTCATGATTTCCAGATTACGACGGGTGCGCGGAACCCCGCGCGGAAAGCTTAAGGCGGCACCGAGCATGCATGTCCTGGCACTGCTGTTCCTGATCGCGGGCAGCGCCGTGGTCGCGGGTATAGGCCGCCGCACCCCGGTGCCCGCCCCGCTGCTCCTGGTCACGGTGGGCCTGGCCGTCTCGTACGCCCCGGGGGTCCCCGAGTACGCGCTCGACCCGGAGATCGCCCTGGCGCTGACCCTGCCCCCCTGCTGCACACGGCGGCCGTGGAGAGCTCGTATCTCGATCTGCGGGCCCAACTGCGGCCCGTGGCGCTGCTGTCGGTCGGCTACGTACTCTTCGCGACCCTCGTCGTCGGCTGGGCCGCCTACCTGATCGTGCCGGGACTGCCGCTCACCGCGGCCCTGGTCTTCGGGGCCGTGGTGGCGCCGCCGGACGCGGTCGCGGCGACCGCGGTCGCCCGCCGGGTCGGGCTGCCGTCGCGGATCACCACGATCCTGCAGGGCGAGTCCCTGGTGAACGACGCCACCGCGATCACCGCGTACCGGGTGGCCCTCGCGGCCGCCGTCGGCGAGGGCGCGAGCTGGGCGGGAGGTGTCGGCGAGTTCGCGGTCGCGGCCGTCGGCGGCATCGCGATCGGGCTGCTGCTGATGGTGCCGATCCACTGGCTGCGCACACACCTGAAGGAAGCGCTTCTGCAAAACACCCTCTCCTTGCTGATCCCCTTCTTCGCGTACGCGGTCGCCGAGTCGGTGCACGCCTCCGGAGTGCTCGCCGTGGTCGTCGTCGCCCTCTACCTGGGCTACCGCAACTGGCAGGTGGACTTCGCGACCCGGCTCCAGGAGGAGGCGGTGTGGAAGATGGTCGCGTTCCTGCTGGAGTCGGTGGTGTTCGCACTCATCGGATTGCAACTGCCCGTCGTCCTGAAGGGGCTCGGGGAGTTCGAGGGCGCCCGCGCCGCCTGGTACGCGGTGGCCGTCTTCCTGGTGGTCGTCGCGGCCCGCTTCGCGTGGGTCTACCCGGCGACCTTCCTGCCGAGACTGCTGTCGGCGCGGATCCGCGAACGCGAGGAGAACCCCACCTGGAAGGGCCCGTTCGTCATCAGCTGGGCCGCGATGCGCGGTGTGGTGTCGCTGGCGATCGCGTTCTCGATCCCGCTGACCGTGCACGGGGGCGAGCCCTTCCCGGAACGCAACCTCGTGCTGTTCCTCACCTTCACGACGGTCATCGGCACCCTCGTGGTCCAGGGTCTGACCCTGCCCTCGCTGATCCGCTGGCTGAAGCTGCCGGGGCGCGATCCGCAGGCCGAGACCCTCGCCGAGGCGAACGCCCAGGCCCAGGCCTCCCGCGCCGCCGAGGAACACCTCGACGCCCTCCTCACCGACGAGCGCAACGCTCTGCCGCCGCCGCTCGCCGACCGTCTCCGTACGGTGCTGGAAAGGCGCCGCAACGCCGTGTGGGAGCGGCTGGGCTCGGTGAACCCCGTGACCGGCGAGACCGCCGACGACACCTACCGGCGGCTGTCCCGGGAGATGATCGGCGCCGAGCGCGAGGTCTTCGTCAGGCTGCGGGACGGGCGGTACATCGACGACGAGATGCTGCGGACGCTGCTGCGCAGGCTGGACCTGGAGGAGGCGGCGGCCTTCCGGGAGGCCGTGTAGCACCGGTCACGCGATAAAGGGCGCCCCTGTGATCACCGCCGCCACCGTCGTCCCGCGCGGGAACGCGCCCTCCCGCGTCAGGGCGACAAGTCCGTACAGCGCCTTGGCGACATAGAGACGTTCGACGAGCAGGCCGTGGCGGTGCTCGAAGTCCTCGGCGAAGGCGTCGAGCTCGGGGGTGGTGCGGGCGTAGCCGCCGCAGTGGAAGCGTTCGTCGAGGGACCAGCTGCCGCGCGGGCCGCCGAAGGACCGGTGCTGGAGCGCGGTGATGTCGGCGCCGAGGAAGCCGCCCTTGAGGACGGGGATGCCCAGGGCACGCTGGTCCGGGGCCAGGCCGGCGGCCAGGCCCGCGAGGGTGCCGCCCGTGCCGCAGGCGAGGGCGACGACGTCCGCGTGACCGCGCAGCTCCTCGCCGAGCTCCTGACAGCCGCGTACGGCGAGGGAGTTGCTGCCGCCCTCCGGGACGACGTACGCGTCCTCGGCGCCGGCGGTACGGAGGAGCGCGGCCAGGGTGTCCGGTTCGGTCTTGCGGCGGTACACCGAGCGCTCGACGAAGTGGAGGCGCATCCCGTCGGCCGCGCACCGGGCCAGCGAGGGGTTGAGGGGACGGCCGGCGAGTTCCTGGCCGCGGACCACGCCCACGGTGGGCAGGCCCAGGAGGCGGCCCGCGGCGGCCGTGGCCCGCAGGTGGTTCGAGTACGGGCCGCCGAAGGTCAGGACGGTACGGCCCGCCGCGGCCCGCAGGTTCGGCGCGAGCTTGCGCCACTTGTTGCCGATCAGCTCGGGGTGGATCAGATCGTCCCGCTTGAGCACCAGCCGCACTCCGTGCCGCCCGAAGCGCTCGTCCTCGACCTCCCGCAGGGGCGAGGGCAGCCGCGGCCGCAGCAGGGCCAGGGCGGGGGCTTCGGGGTCGTCCGGGCTGGGCACGCGTCCATTGTCGGACACCGGTGTCGAACGCGCGGGCGGGGCGGCGCTGCCTTCGGTGCCGCCCCGCCCAGGCCCTGTCCTACTTCAGCCGGTCCCGGATGCGCTCACGCATCGACGCCATGGTGAAGCCCTTCGGGTCCGCCTTTCCCGGCTGCCACTCCAGGTGGCCGATCACCGAGCGCTCCGTCCAGCCGTGGAGGCGGCACAGCGCCGCGGAGACGCACTCGACGGACGCCAGCTGGGCCTCGGGCCACGGGTCCTGGCCGTCGCCGAGGTTCTCGCACTCGAAGCCGTAGAAGTGGCGGTTGCCGTCGGTGTTCGCCTCGTTGTCCAGGGGGAGGGTCTTCTCGGCGATCACCGCCTTGAGGACGTCGTCGTCGCCCAGGCCCGCGTGGTTGGCGCGGCCGTAGCCGACGAGATGGACGCGGCCGTCCTTGGTGATGACGCCGTGGGCCAGCGGACCGGGCAGCCCCGCGTAGCCGTCGCGGCAGATCCGCACGGTCCGCTCGCTGCCCGACGTCACCGTGTGGTGGATCATCACGCCGTGCACGGGACCCCAAGGACCCTTGTGGTTCCGGTTGCGCTGCTCCCAGTCGCCGACCTCGACGACCGTGACGCCCTCGGCCTTCAGGGCCGCCAGGAAACTGCCCGCGGACATGGGTGGGGCCATGACCGCCTCCTTCGCGCTGCGCGACGGTCACCGGTCGTGACCGCCTCATAAGGCAGCTTGTACCCCAACTCCATGGCCAGAGCCATTCGTTCGCACGGCGTGCGAGCCGATCCGGTCACACGGAGTGGTCGGCGGTATGCTCCCGCCCTCGGGGCTCAGGAGCGCAGGAACGCGTCTCCGTGCGTGGCTATGTGGGCCTCCAGCGCCTGGACGGCCCGCTGCGTGGCGTCCGGGGAGCCGCTGCCGCGCCGCTCCGCGTAGTACGCCGCGCCCAGTTGCTTCAGCAGGTCGCCGCCGGCGCGCTGGGCCTGCACCTCGTCCAGTTTCTGCTTGCCCTGTGTGAGGCCGCGCTGCGCCTGCTCCTTGGCGCGGTCCAGAAATCCTGCCACTGCGGTCTCCCGTCGTCGGGACCGGTCGCGAGAACCAGTCACACAGGCAACGGACGACCGGATCTTGAAGTTCCCGCCGGCGCCGTGCCCCTCGCGCCGGACCCCTCAATTCCTCGACAAAGTCCCCAGTTTGCCCAGCGGATGCTGATCCATTCCCGCTCTTTCGTGTAATAGCACCAGCACGTTCCGTGATGGAAAGCTTGTCCGCGAGATCGGCGCATGACCAGCGCGACATCACTGGTGCACAACGGGAGGGCAATCCCTTATGTCGGTAGGCGAAGAGGTCCGCGCACAGCAGGACAGGCCGCAGCAGAGTCTCGGCACGTCGGCCGCGCGGAACCTGGCCACGACCACCAAGTCCGTACCCCAGATGCAGGAGATCAGCTCCCGCTGGCTGCTGCGCATGCTGCCATGGGTGGATGTGCACGGCGGCACGTACCGGGTGAACCGGCGGCTCAGTTACGCGGTGGGGGACGGCCGCGTCACCTTCGTGAAGACCGGTGACCAGGTCACCGTCATCCCCGCGGAGCTCGGCGAACTGCCGGCCCTGCGGTCGTACGACGACGACGAGGTGCTGGGCGAGCTCGCCCGGCGGTGCGAGCAGCGGGAGTTCGCGCCCGGCGACGTGCTCGCCGAGTTCGGCAGCCAGGCGGCGGAGGTGTTCCTGCTCGCGCACGGCAGGGTCGAGAAGATCGGCACGGGCCCGTACGGGGAGGACGAGTCCCTCGGAGTCCTCGCCGACGGCGCGTACTGCGGCGAGCAGGCGCTGCTCGACCCCGACGCCATCTGGGAGTACACGGCGCGGGCGATCACCGCGTGCACCGTCCTCGTGCTGCCCCGCCAGGCGGTCGAGCAGGTCGCGGAGCGCTCCGAGTCCCTCGCCGGGCACCTCCAGGAGCAGCGCTCGATCCCCGAGCAGCGCACCAACAAGTACGGCGAGAAGGCGATCGACCTGGCCGCCGGCCACACCGGTGAGCCGGACATCCCGCACACGTTCGTGGACTACGAGGCCGCTCCGCGCGAGTACGAGCTCAGTGTGGCCCAGACCGTCCTGCGCATCCACTCGCGCGTGGCGGACCTCTACAACCAGCCGATGAACCAGACCGAGCAGCAGCTCCGGCTCACGGTCGAGGCGTTGAAGGAGCGCCAGGAGCACGAGCTCATCAACAACCGGGAGTTCGGGCTCCTCAGCAACTGCGAGTACGACCAGCGCATCCAGCCGCACGACGGCGTACCCAGCCCCGATGACCTGGACGAACTGCTCAGCCGCAGGCGCGGCACCAAGCTGTTCCTCGCCCACCCGCGCGCGATCGCCGCGATCGGCCGTGAGCTCAACAAGCGCGGGCTCGTCCCGGAGAGCATCGACGTCTCGGGCAACCGCATCCCGACCTGGCGCGGGGTGCCGATCTTCCCGTGCAACAAGATCCCGGTCACCGAGGCCAGGACGACCTCGATCATCGCGATGCGTACCGGAGACGCGGAACAGGGCGTCATCGGTCTGCGGCAGTCCGGTATCCCCGACGAGATCGAGCCGAGCCTGTCCGTGCGCTTCATGGGCATCAACGAACAGGCGATCATCAAGTACCTGGTGACGGCCTACTACTCGGCGGCCGTCCTCGTGCCCGACGCGCTCGGCGTCCTGGAGAACGTCGAGATCGGCCGCTGGCGGTGACTCACCCGGGCCGAATGCCGTGTTCCCGCCCGAGAGGGCGGGTACACCCTGGGAGTACGCGCCCAGCGGCAGCGGAAGCGCCACCGTCCGCAGGCTCTCCAAGGCGATCCCATGGGTGAGTTCATGACGGAGACGAAGCAGGGCCCGGCCGGGACCCTGGAAGGACCGACCGAGATCCCGGAAAGGCGGAACCCCATCGCGAGTTCTCTCGGCCCGGGCGGCGAGGGGCAGGGCGACGCGGCCGGCCCCTCGGACGGGCAGGAAGCGGCGGTCATCCTGGAGCGGACGCGGGCGTCTGTCGACCCCGAACTGCGCAGGGCCGTCGAGTCGCTGCCCGGCTCGATGCGCCGGATCGCGCTCTACCACTTCGGCTGGCAGCACGCGGACGGCACCCCGGCGACGGACAGCGCGGGCAAGGCGATACGCCCCGCGCTCGTGCTCACCGCCGCCCGAGCGCTCGGCGGGCTGCAGTCCAGGGCCCTACGGGCCGCGGCGGCGGTCGAGCTGGTCCACAACTTCACGTTGCTGCACGACGACGTGATGGACCGGGACACCACCCGCAGGCACCGCCCCACCGCGTGGACCGTGTTCGGCGACGCCGACGCGATCCTCGCCGGGGACGCCCTGCAGGCGCTGGCCCTGCGGCTGCTCGCCGAGGACCCGCATCCGGCGTCCGCGGCGGCCGCCGCCCGGCTCGCGAACTGCGTCGTCGAACTGTGCGCGGGCCAGCACGCCGACACGGCCATGGAGAAGCGCGGCCCCGACGAGGTCCACCTCGACGAGGTGCTCTCCATGGCCGAGGCCAAGACGGGCGCGCTCCTGGGGTGCGCCTGTGCGCTGGGCGCGCTGTACTCGGGGGCGGGCGAGGAGGACGTCGAGGCGCTGGACGCGTTCGGCCGGGAGGCCGGGCTCGCCTTCCAGCTCATCGACGACGTGATCGGCATCTGGGGCGACCCGGGCCGCACCGGCAAGCCGGCCGGAGCGGACCTCATCGCCCGCAAGAAGTCCCTGCCCGTGGTCGCCGCGCTCTCCTCGGACACCCCGGCGGCCACCGAACTCGCCGAGCTGTACGGGCTGCCGTCCGCAGAATGGGGCGCGGGCGACCTGGAGCGCACCGTCCTCGCCGTGGAGCGGGCGGGCGGCCGCGACTGGGCCCAGGTCCAGGCGGCCGACCGGATGTCCCGGGCCATGGACGAGCTCGCCCGCGCGGTCCCGGACCCGGAGGCGGCGGGCGGTCTCCTCGCCCTCGCGGAGTTCGTGACGCGGCGCAGCAGCTGAAGGGCCGGACAGCAGCTGAAAGGGCCGACTGCATCTGAAGGCCGGACAGCGACTGAAGGGCAGGAGGGCAACTGAAGGGCAGGGCGACGACTGAAGGTCGTGCACCCGTAGGTGAAGACCCCGGAGCCACCGGTGTCGTGCGGACCTGACCCCGTACGGCACTCGGTGGCTCCGGCCGGGGCGGGTCCCGCACATCCCCACGGCGTGCGGGCCCCGTCGCTCCGTGCTCTCCCGTGAGGCTCGCTAGGCTGCAACGGTCGGTGTACGCGGGGAGTTGACGGGGGAGGCGGCGCATGGGCGTGGCGATCCGTACGGCGGGCGAGGGCGACCGCGAGCAGGTGGTCCGGCTGCTGGACGCGGCGTTCGACGACGACCCGGTGAGCGTCTGGATCTTCCCGGACGCGGCGGACCGCCGTACCAAACACCCCCGGCTGATGGCCACGTTCGCCGATGTCGTGTTCGCCGAGGGGCGTGTCGACGTGACCGAGGACGGTACGGCGTGCGCGCTGTGGCTGTCCGTGCCGGCGTCGGACGGCCAGGGCGAGGGCGACGGAGACGAGGACGGACCCGCGCGGCTGCGCGAGGCGATCGACCCCGGCAACGAGCGCATCGAGCTGGTGGGCAGGCTGACGGGCGAGGTCCACCCGGCGGGCGGCGCCCACGAGTACCTGTGGCTGATCGCGGTCGCCCCGGAGCACCAGGGCGAAGGCCTCGGCACGGCCCTCATGCGGTCCGTCCTCGACCGCTGCGACCGCGAGGGAGTACCCGCCTACCTGGAGGCCAGCAATCCGCGCAGCCGCAGGCTGTACGAGCGGCTCGGCTTCGTCTTCACGGGCCGCGCGGTCGACCTCCCGGACGGCCCGCCGCTGTGGCCGATGTGGCGCGAACCGCAGGGGTAGACACCCCCGGGCCCGTGGTCACCCCCGTGGTCACTCCTCGGGCACGATCGTGTCCACGATCCGATCCAGCAGCCCGTCCGGTACGTCGACGCCGGGCAGTACGCCGTCCAGGACGCCCGGCAGGGTCAGGTGCTCCAGGAGGAGGCCGAGCATCGCGAGGTAGAGGACCGTGACGGTGGTGTCGCCGCCGGGGAGCCCGGCCTCGCGGTGGAACCGCATGCCGTCCTCCAGGTCCCCGCGCACCGACTTGGTGTACGAGGCATGCAGGGCCGGGCGGCGGGTGGCCTCCAGGCGCATCTCGAAGAGGGCCAGATACCCCGTGCGGTCGCGGGTCGCGCGCCTCATCAGGTCGCGCATGAGGGCCAGGACGAGGATGCGGTCCTTCGGGGACTCCATGAGGCGTTCGAGTACGGCGGGGTCGGGCGCGAGGCGTTCGTGGATCCGGGTGTCGATCTGGCCCAGCAGGTCGTCGCGGCTGGTGAAGTAGTTCGACGCGGTGCCCACCGGCACCCCGGCCTCGGTGTCCACCGCGCGGAACGTCAGCCCCCGCGCACCCTCCCGCGCCAGCACCTCCACGGCGGCGTCCACCAGGACTGCCCTGCGCTCCGGGTTCCTTGCCATCGGGGCCTCCTTGCACACATCCCTCGGGAATTCCCTTGCAACCACTACAGTTGAAGCACTATAACTGAAGTGGTTGATGGTGGACGACGAGACGACGGAAAGAGACCGGTTTGCGTAAGCTCAGCTACTTCATCGCCTGCTCGCTCGACGGGTTCATCGGGGACCCGAGCGGCGACGCCCAGTCCATGCTCCCCTTCGTCGACGAGGAGTTCTTCGAGTTCCTCAAGGCGGAGTATCCGGAGACGATGCCGACCCACGGCCGCCGCGCCACCGGCATCGACGACCTCCCGAACCGCAAGTTCGACACGATCATCCAGGGCCGCGCCAGCTACGACCTGGCCCTGGAGGTCGGCGTCACCAGCCCCTACGCCCACCTGCGCGAGTACGTCGCCTCGCGCACCCTCCAGAAGTCGCCCGACCCGCACGTCGAGATCATCTCGGACGATCTGGTCGGCAAGGTCCGCGAGCTCAAGGCGGAGGAGAGCGAGTTCGGTATCTATCTGTGCGGCGGCTCGCAACTCGCGGGCGCGCTGATCGACGAGGTCGACGAACTCGTCATCAAGTCGTACCCCATCGTGCTGGGCACCGGCATGCCCATGTTCGGCTCCGGCTTCGCGATCACCGAGTTCACGCTCGACGAGGTCCGCGCGTTCGGGAACGGGGCGGTCGTGCGGACGTACAGCAGGAAGCGCTGAAGAGACGTTGCAGACGTACAGCAGGAAGGGCTGACGCGGTGGGAAGCAAGGGCACGGTGGGGAGCGCTCGGCCCCGTACCGCAATACCCTGAGGGCATGGGCACAGAAGAGCACGTCTGTCCCTCCTGCGGACAGCCCGTTCCGACCGTCGTACGACGGCACAAGACGCTGGGCGCCTACGTGCCGGTCTGGGGCCCTGGAGCCTGCCGGAACCCGAAGTGCGAGAGGTTCGAGGGTTCCGAGGAGGCGCCCCGGGACAAGCCCGGGGAACCAGTCGTGAAGGGCACGGAGAGTGAACCGCCGAACGATGCTCCGGAGTAGTCCGTCGTTCGATGCTCCGGAGAGTAGTCCGTCGTTCGAAAAAATCTTGCGCGGCCGTGTAGAGAATCGTGGGACGGCTCCGACGTCCCCTGTGAGAGTCGCCCGGAGCGGGCGGTGCGAGCAGACGGAAAGCGAAGGAGCGGATCATGAAGTACCTGATGATGGTGCAGGGCACGCAGGCCGACTACGAGGCCATGCAGGGCAACGCGAACGCGCACAGCCCGGCCTGGAGCGAAAAGGAGCTGCAGGCCATGTACGCCTACATGAGCGCGATCAACGACGACCTCTCCGAGACCGGCGAGATGATCGACGGGCAGGGCCTCGCCGAGCCCGCGCAGACCCGTCATGTCTCCCTCGGCAAGGACGGCAAGCCCGTGATCACCGACGGCCCCTACGGTGAGACGAAGGAACTGCTGGCCGGTTACTGGGTCCTGGACTGCGCGAGCCTGGAGCGGGTCACCGAGATCGCCGAGCGGGTGGCGCGGTGCCCGGTTCCCGAGGGCGCTCCGGACTACCCCGTGGTGATCCGGCCCATCATGGACGGCGCGGGGGATGTGTGAGCCGTACGGCCAGAAGTACGACTGACGTCGAGGACCTGCTGCGCCGGTATGCGCCGCAGGTCCTCGGCGCGCTCGTACGCCGGTACGGCCACTTCGACGCCGCCGAGGACGCCGTACAGGAAGCACTGCTCGCGGCCGCCGGACAGTGGCCGGAGGCCGGGCTGCCCGACAATCCGCGCGGCTGGCTGATCAAGGTCGCCTCACGGCGGCTGACGGACGCCCTGCGCAGCGAGGAGGCCCGGCGGCTGCGCGAGGAGAAGGCCGTGGCGCTGACACCGCGCGACGCGTTCGTGGCACCGCCGCCGGGCGCGGACCGGGCCCCCAACGAGGACGACACCCTCACCCTCCTCTTCCTCTGCTGCCACCCCGACCTGCCTCCACCCGGCCAGATCGCCCTCACCCTGCGGGCCGTCGGCGGTCTCACCACGGCGGAGATCGCGCGGGCGTACCTCGTCCCCGAGGCGACGATGGCGCAGCGGATCAGCCGGGCCAAGCAGCGGGTGCGGGGCGTACAGTTCGGGCGGCCCGACAACTGGCGGGAGCGGCTGCCCGCGGTCCTCCACACCCTCTACCTGATCTTCAACGAGGGCTACACGGCGACCTCCGGGGCGAGCCTGCGACGGGCGGACCTGGCGGGCGAGGCGATCCGGCTGACCCGTACCGCGCACCGGCTGCTCCCCGAGGACCCCGAAGTGGCGGGCCTGCTCGCCCTGATGCTCCTCACCGACGCCCGCCGCGCCGCCCGCACAAGCCCGGGCGCCGACCTGATCCCGCTCGACGAACAGGACCGTGGCCTCTGGGACAAGGCGGAGATCGACGAGGGCGTGGCCCTGGTGACGAGCGCGCTGTCCCAGGGCCGGGCCGGGCCCTACGAGTTGCGCGCCGCGATCGCGGCCGTCCACGACGAGGCGCCGACCTCCGACGCGACGGACTGGCGGGAGATCCTCGGCCTGTACGACGTCCTGGTCGACCTGGTCCCCGGTCCCGTGGAGCGCCTCAACCGAGCGGTGGCCGTCGCCATGGTGCACGGCCCTCACGCCGCCCTCGCCGAACTGGCCGTACTGGAGCCGGAGCTGAAGACAAGCCACCGCCTCGACGCGGTCCGCGCGCATCTCCTGGAACGCGCGGGTGACCCGGCCGGGGCCCGCGCCGCGTACGAGTCGGCCGCCCGCAAGACGCTCAGCCTGCCGGAGCAGCGCTATTTGCGGGGGCGGGCGGCACGGCTGGCGCCGTAGCGTTGCCGCATGGCTTCCTCCGGTTCCTTCAGGTCCTTCAGTTCCTCCGCGTCCGAACACGCCCCTGGCCCCTCTCGCGCGGTACCGGGCGAGATCCTGCACATCACCGAGCGCTCCCTGTGGGACGCGGCGCTCGCCTCCGGCTCGTACGAGATGTCGACGCGCGGGCGCACCCTCGCGGAGGAGGGCTTCATCCACTGCTCCGCCCGACCGCCGGCTCCCGCCGGTGGCGGCCTTCCTGTACGGGGCGTACACCGGGCCCGACGACCTGGTGGTGCTGGTCGTCGACCCGTCACTGCTCGACGTGCCGGTGCGGTACGAGGTGGCGGAGCCCGGCGGTGAGGAGTTCCCGCACGTGTACGGGCCGATACCCGTGGCCGCCGTCGTGGCCGTCGAGCCCTGGGACGGGGGCGGGGCGGCCGTCGTCTGACCGGCTCAGCCTGTGCGGACCCGTGCCGTGAGCAGTGGCTGGAAGAAGCCGGTCGTCTCGGGGGAGTGCCACTCGGGGGTGGTGAAGCCCGCGTCGGTGGCGAAGGCGGTCAGGCGGGGCGGGGGCAGGGCCCAGTAGGTCGTGCGGCGGACGCGGACCTGCCAGTCGTCGCCGTGGGGGACGCGGCGGGGGAGTTCCTGGACGAGTTGGAAGTGCTCCAGGTCGTAGTGCTCGCCGTCGTCGTGCCAGTCCCAGAGCTGGAAGGTGATCGTGCGGCCGGCGGGGGTCGCGTTGAGCTGCGGGGGTGTCGAGCGGGGGCGGGCGCGCAGGATCTCGTCGTACGGGCGGGTGCTGAGGAGCAGGAGGCCGCCGGGGCGGAGGACGCGGCGCATCTCGGCCAGGGCCGTGTGGACGTCCTGCTCGGTGAGGAGGTGCGGCAGGGAGTTGTCGGCGCACACGACCACGTCGAACCGTGCGGCCGGGAACGGGAGTCGGCGCATGTCGGCGGTCGCCGTGCGCAGCCGTACGTCCCGCAGCGCCGCCTCCCGTGCCGCGCGGGCGACCGCCACCTCGCTGAGGTCCGTCCCCGTCACCCGGTGGCCGCGCAGGGCGAGGCCGATGGCCTGGGTGCCGATGCCGCAGGAGCAGTCCAGGACGGAGGCGTCGGCCGCGCCGAGCCGATCGCGGACCAGCCGGTCCAGGGCCGCGCCCTGCCGGGCCATGCTCGCGTCCCAGTCGGGGAAGATCAGGTGGTAGTCGGGGGCGAGCTGGTCGTAGAAGCGGGCTGCCGAGGGGCCGTCCATGTGGGGTCAGGGCCTCGTGGCCGGCGGCCGTATGCCCGTCTCCGGGTCGCGGCCCGTCAGGCAGTACGTGCTGCCCGCCGGGTCCCGCATCACCGTCCAGCTCGTCCCGTGGGCGACGAAGGTGGCGCCGAGCCGCTCGTGCCCGGCCCGTACCGCGTCGATGTCGGCGCAGGCGAGGTCGAGGTGGGCGGAGGCGGGGAGGTCGGAGGCCTCGGTGTCGCCGGTGGTGTCGGTGCCGAGGCGCTGGACGAGGATGCGGACGGGGAGATCGGCCGGGGGCCTCACGAAGTGGAACTCGGGGAGCGCGGTGGGGCCCGACTCCCAGCCGGTCAGCTCCGCCCAGAAGGCGATCTCGGCGTCGTACGCGGCGGGCCGCACATCGACGCACACCTGGTCCAGGCGGCTGCCGTCCACCACTGGCGGCCGTACCGACTCCCCGTGCCACGGCACCGCGCAGAACAACTGGCCGCCGGGGGAGCGCAGCACGGCCCATCCGTCGTGCCGGGTGACGGCCTCGGCGCCGAGGTCCAGCGCCGAGGCGACCAGCGCCGGAACGTCGGCCACCGCCAGGTCCAGGTGCGCGCCGCCGGGAGCTGCCTCGACTGCCTGTGCCTTCAGGCAGGCGTCCGCCCCGTCGTGGCCGTCGGGCAGCAGCGTCACGAACTCGCCGCGCTCGCCCCGTGATTCGGACGGCTTCGTCCCCGTCACCGCCGTCCAGAAATCGCACGCGGCGTCGAACTCCGCCGCCGGGCGGTCGATGAAGGCGTACGTCCAGCGGATCGCCTCAGCCATGGCAGTACTCCCAGCTCCTTCGAAACGATGATCAGTCGTCGGAGCGTTCCATGAACCGCAGCATATTCCCGGCCGGATCCCGGAACGCGCAGTCCCGCACCCCGTACGGCTGGTCCATCGGCTCCTGGAGGACCTCGGCGCCGGAGGCGTGGACGCGGGCGTAGAGGGCGTCGCAGTCGGCGGTGGTGAAGATGACGCCGCGCAGGATGCCCTTCGCGAGCAGCTCGGCCATGGCCTCCCGGTCGGCGGGGGACGTGTCCGGGTTCGCGGCCGGGGGTTCCAGGACGATCTCCACGTCCGGCTGGAGCGGTGAGCCGACGGTGACCCAGCGCATGCCCTCGAAGCCGACGTCGCGCCGGACCTCCAGGCCCAGTACGTCACGGTAGAAGGCGAGCGCCTTGTCGTGGTCGTCGACGGCGATGAAGCACTGCCCGAGTTTCAGGTCCGTGTTGGGTTGCATGGGTTCACCTGTTTCTTGCGAGGATGCCCCGGCGTTCACGCCGGGGTGGGGGCACCTCCCGCTTGCGGGGGAGAATCGCATCCGGGCACTGCGGCG
>NZ_JBSFUU010000071.1:0-53111 GCF_053591955.1 Streptomyces sp. NPDC002845
CCACCCCAGCCACCCCAGCCCCCTCCAGCCCGTCCGGCGCTTGAGGACGAGGCCGCAAGGCCGATGAACCACCCACTCACCCGCACCGTCCCACCCACCCGGGGGCCTGGGGGCGCAGCCCCCAGCGGGGGTCCGGGGCAGCGCCCCAGGGATGGGACGGGTAGGGGCGGCGGGGGCGAAAAATCCCCACGCTCACCCCCCTGCCGCTGTCCCCCTGATGGCCGCCGCCAGCCCCGTCAGCACGCCCACAACCCCCTCCGGACCCCCGACCACCACATCCGCCCGCTTCTCCAACTCCGTCACCTCGGAACTCCCGCTGCACACCAGCACCCCCGGGATACCGGCCCTCCGGAGTTCCTCGACGGCGGCGAAGGCGGGCAGGTCGCCCAGGTCGTCACCGGCGTAGAGGACGGCCTCGGCGCCCACATCGCGGACGTACTCCCTCAACGCGACCCCCTTGTCCATCCCCGGCGGACGGAGTTCGAGGACCAGGCGGCCGGGTTCGACGATGAGGCCGTGGCGGACGGCGAGGTCGGTGAGGGGGGCCCGCAGGGCCTCGAAGGCGGCCTGGGGGTCGGTGGCCCGCCGCGTGTGGACGGCGACCGCGTGGCCTTTCTCCTCGACCCAGGCGCCCTGCCAGGCCCCGGCCCCGTCGAGCAGCCCGGGCAACTCGGCGCGTGCGGCTGCCACACCGGGGTGCGCAGGCGGAGCCGTGACGGTTCCGGTCACCGCGTCCCAGCGCTCGGCACCGTAGTGGCCGAGTACGACGAGGTGATCCAGGCCGGAAACGCCCGCGAAACCGCCGTATCGGACCGCGACCTCGGCCGGACGCCCCGTGATCACGGCGACGGAGGCGACCTTCGGGGCGAGGGCCGCGAGCGCGGGAAGCGCGTCCGGATGCGCGCGGGCCTGTTCGGGGTCGGCGACGATGGGCGCGAGCGTGCCGTCGAAGTCGAGCGCGATCACCGCACGGTCGGGCCGGGCGAGAATCGCGTCGAGCCCGTTCCGCCCGGCGGAGGTCCCGGGCGTCGGCAAGGAGGCGATGAGATCAGTGGGGGCCGTAGAGCCCTCGGAGTCCCCGGAACCCTTGAAGTCCTGATGGCTGCCCATACCCCGACCCTATCCACGCACGACGGACCGCACCCCTGGCACAACCCTCCTCATTCTCACGGCCACTCCCCCTCCTCATCCCTCCTCACCGCTCCGCCCGCCGAGCTTCCCGCACCCTCCGCAACCGGTTCACGGTCACCGGGTCGTGGGCCAGGGCCCGCTGGTCGTCGAGCAGGGCGTTGAGCACCTGGTAGTACCGCACCGGCGCCAGCCCCAGCTCCTCCCGTATCGCCCGCTCCTTGGCCCCGGGCCCGTCGATGCCACGGCGCTCCATGGCGAGGATGGCCTTCTCCCGCACGTCGAGCTCGCCCATCGCACCCCCCTCGTCCATCTCACCCATGCCGAAAACCGTAACCGGCGGCACTGACAACGGACAGAGCAGGCAGGACGGACAGGACACACCTACCCCGCGTTCTCCGCCATCACCGTCGAACATCAGGCCTACACCCCGTAAGTGGACTAGACCTCTTGAGGGTCAAGGCGCCACACTGTCCCCGTGAGACATGTCATCGCCCTGGACGTGGGCGGCACCGGGATGAAGGCCGCCCTGGTCGGGGCCGACGGCGAGCTGCTGCACCAGGCCCGCCGGGCCACCGAGCGCGAGCGCGGGCCGGACGCCGTCGTGGAGACGATCCTCGCCTTCGCCGCCGAGCTGCGCGCGCACGGCGAGCGGCGCTTCGGCGAGCCCGCGGCGGCCGCCGGGGTCGCCGTGCCCGGCATCGTGGACGCCGAGAACGGCATCGCGGTGTACGCCGCCAACCTCGGCTGGCGCGACGTCCCGCTGCGCGCGCTGCTCGCCGAGCGGCTGGACGGCGTCCCGGTCGCCCTCGGCCACGACGTACGCACCGGCGGGCTCGCCGAGGGGCGGATCGGGGCGGGCCGGGGTGCCGACCGGTTCCTGTTCGTGCCGCTCGGGACCGGTATCGCGGGCGCGATCGGCATCGGTGGCCGGGTGGAGGCGGGGGCGCACGGTTTCGCGGGCGAGATCGGCCACATCGTCGTACGCCCCGGGGGGACCCCCTGTCCGTGCGGTCAGCGCGGCTGTCTGGAACGGTTCGCGTCGGCTGCGGCGGTCAGCCAGGCCTGGGCCGAGGCGACGGGGGACCGGGAAGCGGACGCGGCGGACTGCGCGAAGGCCGTCCGGTCCGGGGACACCCGCGCCCTGACCGTCTGGCAGAACGCCGTGGACGCCCTGGCCGACGGGCTCGTCACCGCGCTCACCCTGCTGGACCCGCGCACGCTGATCATCGGTGGCGGGCTGGCCGAGGCGGGGGAAACCTTGTTCACACCGCTCCGGACCGCCGTCGCACAGCGCGTCACCTTCCAGAAGCTGCCGTCCATCGTCCCGGCGGCCCTCGGCGACACCGCGGGATGCCTCGGCGCCGGGCTACTGGCCTGGGACCTCCTCCTCGACTCCACCGACCCTTCGGAGGTACCCCCCCAGATGGCCACGAGCCCGCACGTCAGCCGCGCCCCTTCTGGGGCGCGGGGCGTGACATCATGCGACTCCGTCGCAGGGGCGCGACAAGCCCCCACCGCCCCGCACAGCCCTGCCCGCGCGGCGCTGTGCAAAGTCCTCAGCGGAGCCAAAGTCGTGCTCCCCACAGGAATCGTGAACGACGGCCAAGTGATCGTCGAGGGCGCGCAAATCACCGGGCACGCTCCCGAAGCCGCCGAGACCATCGACCTCCGCGGCCACTGGGTGGTCCCCGGCTTCGTCGACATCCACAACCACGGCGGCGGCGGCGCGTCCTTCACCTCGGGCACGGTGGAGGAGGTCCTCAAGGGCGTTCACACCCACCGGCTGCACGGCACCACCACCCTCGTCGCCTCGACCGTCACCGGTGACATGGACGCCCTCGCCCAGCGGGCCGGGCTCCTGTCCGAGCTGGCCGAGCAGGGCGACATCGCGGGCATCCACTTCGAGGGACCGTTCATCTCGCCGTGCCGCAAGGGCGCGCACTCCGAGGAACTGCTGCGCGACCCGGACCCGGCCGCGGTCCGCAAGCTGATCGACGCGGCGCGCGGCCGGGCCAGCATGGTCACGCTCGCCACCGAGCTGCCGGGAGGCATCGACTCCGTACGGCTGCTGGCCGAGCACGGGGTGATCGCGGCCGTCGGGCACACGGACGCGACGTACGAGGAGACGGTGGCGGCGATCGAGGCGGGGGCGACCGTGGCGACGCACCTGTTCAACGCGATGCCGACGCTCGGGCACCGGGCCCCCGGCCCGATCGCGGCCCTCCTGGAGGACGAGCGGGTGACCGTCGAGCTGATCAACGACGGCACCCATCTCCACCCGGCCTCCCTCCAGCTGGCGTTCCATCACGCGGGCCGCGAGCGGGTCGCGTTCATCACGGACGCCATGGACGCGGCCGGCTTCGGCGACGGCCGCTACATGCTCGGCCCGCTGGAGGTCGAGGTGGCGGACGGCGTCGCCCGCCTGGTGGAGGGCGGCTCGATCGCGGGCTCGACGCTCACCCTGGACCGCGCCTTCCAGCGGGCCGTCACCGTCGACCGGCTCCCCGTCGAGGACGTCGTCGCCGCATTGTCCGCCAACCCGGCACGTCTGCTGGGAATGGACGACAGGGTGGGCTCTCTGGAGCCGGGCAAGGACGCCGATCTGGTGGTCCTCGACGCGGAGTTCGGGCTCAAGGGCGTGATGCGCCGGGGCGAATGGGTGGTTGAACCCCAACTGGGGTGATGTGTCCAGCTGTTGAGGGAGGCGGTTGTCCTGCGAGACTGGTGCCGGTGGGACGACCGCCGTCCGTTTGACATGTTCGGGCCTCCAATTGAACATGATCAGGCCTCCGAACGGGCAGACGGCAAGCGCATTCAGGATTTCTTCGGGGGAGGTCGCCCAGGTGATCCTCACGGTCACGCCGAACACCGCTCTCGACATCACCTATCGCGTACGGGACCTCATGCCCCACGCCTCGCACCGGGTGACCGAGGTGACCGAACGGCCCGGCGGCAAAGGGCTGAACGTGGCCCGCGTCCTGGCCGCCCTCGGCCACGCGGTCACGGTCACGGGCTTCGCGGGCGGCGCGACCGGGCGCACTCTGCGGGACCACCTCAAGGACACCCCCGGGGTCGTGGACGCGCTGGTCCCGGTCGAGGGGGCGACGCGGCGCACCATAGCCGTCGTGGACGCGACCGGTCACACGACTCAGCTCAACGAACCCGGCCCGCCGACAGCCCCCGCCGAGTGGTCCGCCTTCCAGGAGGCGTACGAGGACCTGCTGCGCTCCGCCTCGGCCGTGGCCCTGTGCGGCAGCCTGCCACCGGGGGTGCCCGTGGGGGCGTACGCCGGGCTCGTCCGTACGGCGCGGGCGGCGGGCGTCCCGGTGCTGCTGGACACCAGCGGGGAGCCGTTGCGCCGGGGGGTCGCGGCCCGCCCGGACTTCGTGAAGCCGAACGCCGAGGAACTCGCCGAACTCACCGGCTCCCACGACCCCTCCCGGGCCACCCGGGACGCCCGCCGGCGCGGCGCCCACACCGTCGTCGCCTCCCTGGGCCCCGAGGGCCTGCTCGCCCACACCACCGAGGGCCACTGGCGCGCCGCCCCACCGGGTGCGCTACGCGGCAATCCGACAGGGGCGGGCGACTCCGCGGTCGCGGGCCTCTTGTCCGGCCTGATCGAACACCTGCCATGGCCACAGCGCCTGGCCCGAGCCGTCGCCCTGTCGGCGGCGACCGTGGCGGCGCCGGTGGCGGGCGAGTTCGACCGGGGGGTCTACGAGGAGCTGGTGGGGAAGGTACGGGTGACGGGCGAGGCGACGGCGGCCTGAGTCAGGCCTGAGCCGGGTGAGAGGACGGGCTCACCGCGTCGCGGCATTAGTCGCCGGTATGACGCCGGTATTACCGGTATGACGCCCGTACTACAGGTCCTCTATTACAGGTCCTCGGCCAGATACAGCTGGTCGATGTTGGCGTCGCACTTGTTCCCCTGCTCGCAGGAGATCTTGATGATGTTGGTGCCCTTGGTCAGCTGGACGACCGCCCAGGTCTCCGTCCAGCCCTTCTCGTAGTCGCCCTCGGCGGCCTTCGAGAAGTTCGCCAGGTTGAGCGGGCGGCTCTGGGCCTCGCCGTTGACCGTGAGGGTGGCATCGGCGTCCTTGCCGGGCACGCCGTAGTTGACGTACAGGCGGTAGCTGCCCTCCTCGGGAACGTCTTCCACGTTCCACGTCACCGACGCGCCGACCGCGTTGAAGCCGGTCACGTACACCCCGCCGTCCGCCTTGGCGCCGCTGATGTCTGACGACAGGGTGGCCCCGCCGTCGAGGGACAGTACCTGGGCGTCGGTGGTCGGCAGCTCGACCTTTTCCTCGGCGTCGTCGGACGCCGAGGGGCTGGGCTCGGTGCTCTCCTCAGCCGAGGGAGCGGCGGAGGTTCCGGGGTTGTCCTGGGCGCCCGGGTCGTCGTCGCCGCCGAGCATCGCGATACCGATGCCTATGACGACGGCGGCGACCACGGCGATCGCGCCGATGAGAAGCCCCTTGGTGTTGGGGCCGCCGCCCCGGCCACCGCCGTCGTACGACTGCTGACGGGTGGTGGACTGGCCGCCGGGGTAGGCCTCGGGAGCCTGGTAGTGCGCGTTCGGCTGCCCGTAACCCTGCTGCTGGCCGTAGCCCTGCTGCTGCGGGGCGGCCTGGCCGTACTGGGCCGTCGGCGCCTGCGGAGGCTGAGGCTGCTGGGCCTGCTGGCCGCCGTACTGGCGCTCGCCGACCGTCCGCACCCTGTTGACCGCGTTCGGGTAGCCGTAGCCCCCCGTGGGCGGCTGGGCTCCCCGGGCCTGCCCGTCGGCGTACAGGTAGCCGAACGGGTCGTCGTCCTCGGGCGTGCTCGCGCCGTTGTTGCCGGGCGTCATCCCTAGGTCTCCTCAGCGGTGCGGTACAGATGCGGTACGTGGGCCTGTGCGGGTGTTGCGCGTGGTGTCAGGAGTGCGAGCCTACCCGCTTCGGCTGACCCAAACGGGTGACTCCGACCGCATCATCTCGCTGACCTGGGAGTCGCGACAGGTCATCCGGCACGTCGGTGCTGTTTGGGACGAGATCGTTTCTCGATGTACATCCGCTCGTCAGCGGATTTCAGGACTTCGTCCGCCGTCATGCCGCAGTGCGCCCACCCGATGCCGAAGCTCGCGCCGACCCGCATGGCGCGCCCGTCGACCCGTATCGGCTGGATGATCTCGTTGCGCAGTCGTACGGCGAGGTCCTGGGCGTCGGCGCGGCCGAGCCCGTCGGCGAGGACCACGAACTCGTCGCCGCCGAGGCGGGCGACCGTGTCGCCGTCCCGCACGGCCCGGCTGAGCCGCCGGGCGACCTCGATGAGCACCGCGTCGCCCGCGTTGTGCCCGAACCGGTCGTTGATCGACTTGAAGCCGTCGAGGTCGCAGAAGAGCACCGCGAGCCCCTTGGTGCCGTCGTCCCGCTCGCTCTCGGGGGCGACGGTGTGCACATGGTGGTCGAAGGCGTCGTACGGCCCCGATCCGGAGCCGGGGCCGTGGCCGTGGCCCGAGCCGAAGTCGAAGCCGTGCCCGTCGGCGGCGTACATCGTGCCGTCGTACGCCGCCGGGTGCTGTGCCACGGCGTACGGCCCGTGCCCGTACGCCGCGTCGACGGTGTCGACCGCGCCGGGCGCCACGGACTGCGGGCGCTGGCAGAGGCGGGCGGAGAGCCGGGAGCGCAGCTCGGCGGAGTTCGGCAGGCCGGTGAGGGAGTCGTGGGAGGCGCGGTGGGCGAGCTGGAGCTCGCGGCGCTTGCGGTCCTCGATGTCCTCGACGTGGGTGAGCAGGAAGCGGGGCCCGTCGGCGGCGTCGGCGACGACGGAGTTGCGCAGGGACACCCAGACGTACGTCCCGTCCCGGCGCCCGAGCCGCAGCTCGGCACGCCCGCCCTCGGCGGAGGTGCGCAGGAGCGTGCCTATGTCCTCGGGGTGGACGAGGTCGGAGAACGAGTACCGGCGCATGGCGGAGGCCGGGCGCCCGAGGAGACGGCACAGCGCGTCGTTCGTCCGGAGTATCCGCCCGTGCTGGTCGCCGCCCATCTCGGCGATGGCCATGCCGGAGGGGGCGTACTCGAAGGCCTGCCGGAAGCTCTCCTCGCTCGCCCGCAGGGCCTGCTGTTCCCGCTCAAGCCGAACAAGTGCGCGTTGCATATTCGCGCGTAGACGCGCGTTGCTGATCGCGATGGCGGCCTGGAAGGCGTACATCTGAAGCGCCTCGCGCCCCCATGCGCCGGGCAGCCGCCCATTGCGCGGGCGGTCCACGGAGATCACGCCGAGCAGCTCACCGCAGGCGGCGCCGGCGGTGGCGCCCGGGGTGTACATCGGCGCGAAGAGGCGGTCGGAAGGGTGCCACTCGTTCTCGAAGCGGGGCGGGGGTCCGTCGGTGTACCACTGCGGCACGTCGTCCTCGTCGAGGACCCAGCCCTCGGTATGCGGTATGAACCGCAGGTCGCCCCAGGCCTCGCCCATGTTCAGCCGGCGGTCCCAGGAGGCGCGCGAGCCGACCCGGCCGGTGATGAGCGCCTCGGCGGCCGAGTTGCCCGCGAGGGCCGCGACCACGAGGTCCCCGTCCGGGCGTACGAGGTTGACGGCCGCCAGCTCGTAACCGAGTCCGTTGACCACGCCGTCGGCGACGGTCTGCAGTGTGTCCGCCAGACTCCGGGCGGTGTTCATGTCCGCCATGACCTGGTGCAGCTGTCGCAGGGTCGCAAGCCGGACATACGGCTCCGACTCGGTCTCCATTCGCCCTCCCCCCGAGAACTCGCACCAACTCCAGGGTTGCCTTCGGCGTACTCATCGGCTTAGTGGGTTGCTGTCCTGTTGCTGTACCTGGTGCTCGCTGTACCTGGTGCAGCATCCCCGCCACTGAATCACAGCGCGAAGCCCACTCGGTACACAGGGTCAACAAAAAAGCCCTCCTGTGACTCAAGTCACAGACAAAGATGAACAATTGAGTGGGGCTTCCGCGTTTTCGCTGCACGTTTGCTGAACACAATTCAGGGCTCTGTGCAGACCCCTTGAGCGATGCCGAACGAATGTGATCGGGGTCTCGTATCGGGGTGTCGCATCGGGTCTCATATCGGGTCTCATATCGGGTCTCATATCGGGTCTCATGCCGGCCTCCGCGGCGGCATGGCAGAGACCTGGAGGCCCGGTGTCGGCCGGAGGGCCTAGGTCCCGCATCGGGCTGTGGTCCGATGCGGTCGCCGATGGCCCGAGACTAGCGTTCGGGCGTGCTGAACACTCCCCCTGCCCCGTCCGTCAACGCCCCCTCCGGGCATGCTGAGGGGGTGAGCGAAGACGAGTTCCGCGCCGCCATGTCCCGGCTGGCCGCGGGTGTGGTCCTGGTGACCGCGCACGAGGCCGCGCTGGACCCCGACGGCCCGCGCGGCGAGGACGTCGGCATGACGGCCACCTCCTTCATGTCCGTCTCCCTCGACCCGCCCCTCGTCATGGTCAGCCTCCGCGAGGGCTCCCGCATGGACGACCTGCTCGCCGAACAGCCCCTGTGGGCCGTCTCCGTCCTCTCCGAGAGCCAGCGCCACATCGCGGGCCGCTTCGCCATGAAGGGCCGCGTGAGCGACCGCCTGCTGTTCGAGGACATCCCGTACACCCGGGGCGAGGCCTCCGGGGCCCTCTTGGTGGGCGGCGCGCTGGCAACCCTGGAGTGCCGCACCGAGCAACGGGTGCCGGCCGGGGACCACACGCTGGTGATCGGGCGGGTGCTGGCGGCGGGGGTGCCGAGTGCGGATGGGGGGCCGTTGGCGTATTTCCGGGGGCGGTATCGGCGGTTGGGGTGACCTGGATCCCGGTGAACCGACCGTGCGCGATCGCGAAGGCGAAGAAGGTGAGGAAGGTAAGGAAGGCGAAGAAGGTGAAGGCGAGGCGAAGGCCGAACTCGCTTTCTTCACTCACCCCCGGACTCACCCCCCCAGTCGCGCCCGGACCGCCCCCGCTTGGTCTCGGACCGCTGCTTCTTCTCCCGCAGCCGCCGTTCGTTGATCCCGCGCGGGATGCGGGTCGCCCTGCGGGGCTTGGGCGGGGGTGCGGTGGCCTCCGCGAGGAGGGCGGCGAGGCGTACGGCGGCGGTCTCGCGGTTGCGCCACTGGGAACGGTGCTCGGAGGCGCGGACGCTGATGACCCCGTCGACGAGGCGCGGGCCGAGCCGCTCCAGGGCACGCGCCTTCCACACCTCGGGCAGCGCTTCGGTCGCCGCCAGGTCGAACCGCAACTCCACCTGCGAGTCGCTGGTGTTGACGTGCTGTCCGCCCGGCCCGCTGGACCGCGAGAAACGCCACATGAGCTCGGCCTCGGGAAGGGAGACGGAGCCGCGGATGACATAGGGACCGGACATGGGGTCCATGTTCCCGCGTGTGTCCGGTCCGCGTCATGGGGTTTTCGATCGGCGTCATGATCGGCGTCATGATCGGCGTCAGGTAAAGAAAGTAAAGCGAGACGGAACCTGAGGGACCCCTCTCGGCGTTCGTAAGGATGACGGTAGCTTCGTCCCCGTACGAAGCCCGGCACGAAGCCAGTGCCAAGCACGACGCACCGCACGAACGTCAAAAACGAGGGAAGGACTCCCAACAATGGCTGTAAGCCTGTCCAAGGGTGGCAACGTCTCGCTCACCAAGGAGGCTCCGGGCCTGACCGCCGTCACCGTGGGCCTCGGCTGGGACGTCCGCACCACCACCGGCACGGACTTCGACCTCGACGCCTCCGCGATCGCGGTCAACCCCGAGGGCAAGGTCTACTCGGACGCCCACTTCATCTTCTTCAACAACAAGCAGACGCCGGACCAGACCATCGTCCACACGGGTGACAACCGCACGGGTGAGGGCGAGGGCGACGACGAGGCCATCAACGTCAACCTGGCGGGCCTCCCGGCCGACGTCGACAAGATTGTCTTCCCGGTCTCCATCTACGACGCCGAGAACCGCTCCCAGAACTTCGGCCAGGTCCGCAACGCCTACATCCGCATCATCAACCAGGCCGGCGGCACCGAAATCGCCCGCTACGACCTGTCGGAGGACGCGGCCACCGAGACCGCCATGGTCTTCGGCGAGCTCTACCGCAACGGCGCCGAGTGGAAGTTCCGCGCCGTCGGCCAGGGCTACGCCTCGGGCCTGGTGGGCATCGCCCAGGACTTCGGCGTGAACGTCTGAGCCGTACGGCACACGCGGAGGACCCCCAAGTCAACCCTTGGGGGTCCTCCTCTCGGCAGGCCGGCGATTGGCAGATTTGGCTCGGTTCTGACGGCTGTCACCAGGCCTTACGAGGGCGACGAGTGAGCCAAATCCGCCAATCCCGTCCTGTGACTCGGCCGATAACCTGCGGGGCGTGCTGCTGGAAGCCCTCCGGGTGCCCGAGGACGGGACGCTGCCGGACCCTCTGCTCACCGAACTCACCGCCCTCTACGCCTCCAACCACGGCTTCTTCACCCTCAGCGGTGACTTCCCGGACCCGGACGACATCCGCCCGGAACAGGTGGCGGCCGCCCTGGCGGAGGAGTTGGCGAACCCGGACGTGGAGGTGCTGCTCACCCGGAGCGCGGGGCGGCTCGTCGGGGTCGCGATCACCCTCGCCCGGCACCCCGACCCGACCGACCCGGACCCCTGGATCGGACTGCTGCTCATCACCGGGGGCGAGCAGCGCAAGGGGTACGGGCAGGAGTTGGCGAGGCTCGTCGAGGAACGGTTCCGGGGATGCGGTCGAACCGCCGTACGACTCGCCGTCCTCGACAACCATCCCAAGGCCCTCGCTTTCTGGGACGCGCTCGGGTACGAGGTCGCCGAGCGGCGCCAGGACCTGCGACTGGGGCGGCCCTGCGCGGTGTTGCGCAAGGCACTGCGCGCTCCGCGCCCGGCTGCGCGTGTCGCCGTACTCGATCCCGGTGGTTCGGTCTTTCTCCTTCGGTACGACGACGAAGAGATCGGTGTCCACTGGGCCTTGCCCGGAGGCGGTCTCCAACCCGGTGAGACTCCGCCCGAGGGTGCGCTGCGGGAATTGCGGGAGGAGACCGGCTGGACCGATCTCACCCTCGGCCCGCTCCTGTGCACGTGGGAGCTCGACTTCACCCGCTCCGGCGTTCCCGTCCGCCGGCACGAGCACGTCTACATGGCACGCGGGCCGCGCCGTGAGCCTGTCGGTGACCAGCTCGCCGCCGCACACGACGCCGACGGAATCCTCGGCTGGCGCTGGTGGAGTCCGCAGGATCTGCGCGTCTCGCCCGAGGGACTGTGGCCGCCTGAACTGGCTGATCTGATGACCGGGTTGAGGGGTGACCTCTGAGCGGATGGCATCATCGTCCGACCGTTCCCGCACGCTCGGGCACTACTTGCGGCCCGGTTTTCCGTCCCCGTACAGCCACTCCTCCCAGACTCCGCCGAAGTCCTCGTCCGGCGCCATCCTCTCGACGTACGCCGTGAAGTCCGCCGTGTCCGCGTTGCCGTGGCGGTGTTCGGCGGCCCAGCCCCGGAGGAGGGCTCGGAAGGTGGCGTCGCCGACCGTCTCGCGGATCTTGTGGAGGACCATCGCGCCCCGCTCGTACACCGGGCTGCCGGAGATGTGGGCGGCGTCAGGTGGGTCGGCGGGCGGGAAGGACCAGATGTCCTCGTCGTCGGTGCGGTCCGCGTAGTAGTCGCCCTCGTACAGGGCGTCGAAGATCTCCTGGGCCGTCTCCACGCCCTGCTCCTCCCGCCACAGCCACTCCGCGTACGTCGCGAAGCCCTCGTTGAGCCACATGTCGCGCCAGGTGCGAGGGGTGACGGAGTTGCCGTACCACTGGTGGGCCAGTTCGTGGACAAGGAGTTCGGTGTCGGGGGCGCCGGGGAAGACGGGGCGGTTCTGGGTCTCCAGGGCGTAGCCGGTGTCCTCCGGGCGGTCGACGATCGCGCCGGTGGAGGTGAACGGGTAGGGGCCGAACGTGTCCTCCGCCCAGGTCATGACCTCGGGGATGCGGGCCAGGACCTCGCCGCCCTCCTCGGAGGACTCGGAGGACTGGGTCGGGTCGACGGCTACGTACACCGGCAGGCCGCCCTCCTTCGTCGTGGAGCGGGTGACGTCGTAGCGGCCGATCGCGATCGTGGCCACGTAGCTCGCCATCGGGTCGGCGGTGTGCCATACGAACGTCGTACGGCCGTTCTTGGTCGACTCGTTCGTCAACTCCCCATTGGAGACCGCGTGCAGGCCCTCGGGGACGGTGACCGCGAGGTCGTATGCGGCCTTGTCGGAGGGGTGGTGGTTGCCGGGGAACCAGGACATGGAGCCCGTGGGTTCGCCGAGCGCGAGGGCGCCGTCGGCCGTGTGCAGCCAGCCCTCCTCCGAGCCGTCGGGGTCGATGATCGTCTCCGGGCGGCCCGTGTAGCGGACCGTCGTACGGAACCTCTGTCCCTTGTCAAGGTCGTCCTTCGGGCGCACGGTCAGCTCCTGGCCGGCGCGGTTCCAGCGGGCCGCCGAGTCGTCGACGGTGACGCCGGTGACCTCCAGCCCCCTCAGGTCGAGGTTGAAGGCGCTGAGGTCCTGCGTGGCCCGTGCCGTGATGACCGCGGTGCCGTCCAGGTGCCTCGCCCCGGGGTCGTAGTCGAGGGTCAGGTCGTAGTGCGTGACGTCGTAGCCGCCGTTGCCCAGCTTGGGGAAGTACGGGTCGCGCAGGCCGGAGGCGCCGGGGGTGCCCCGCACTCCGCCGTCCCCCGTGCACGCGGAGGCGGAGAGGGCGAGGGCCAGGGCCAGGACGAGCAGGGCAGCCTGTCGGCGTCGGCGACGGCTCGCCTGTCGGGGGACAACCGGTACGGATCGGGACACGCCGGAGATCCTACGAGGGCGTGACACCATCACCTACGTGCTCGACATCGGCTACGCCCTCTCCCTCCGCTTCCCGGACCCCCCGCAGACCGACTACCGCCGCGCGGATGTGCACGCACTGCGGCACGACCTGTTCTGCGGTGACGTCTACCTCGCCGACACCAAGGCGGACCGGGAGCTGTCCACAGCCTGGGGATGGGTGCCGGTGCTCGACTTCGCGTGGGCGCTGTGCGACATCGTCGAGCAGCTCGATCGGGATCCGGCGGGCTCGCGTGCCGCCCGGCCCCAGCGCGCCGAGCTCGACTTCACCGAGTCCACCGACCGCATGCTCTTCGAGCGCCGCTTCGGCTGGGTCGACATCGAGGCCGACTGGATGCCTCCCGAGGAACCCCCGCTCTCCTTCTCCCACGCCGAACTCCGCCGTGAGGCCCGCGACTTCCTCCACGACCTGCTCGCCGACCTCACCGACCTCCATGAGGACCTGGCGGAGAACCCGGCGATCTGGACACTCCAGGCCCGCTTCCCGAGAGTGTCCTGAGACCGTCGGAGAGGTCGCCTAATACATTCGGCGTCGGGGAGTTCACCCGAGCCCACCGGCGACTTCCTCCGAGCCCATCGGCACCGGCGGCTTCGCCCGAGCCCATCCGCCCCGGAGACTCCGTCAGCCCTCCACCCGAACCCCCATCTCCGCCGCCAACACCGGTGCCAGGTCCAGCAGCTGAGCCGTACTGATCACCGTCCCCGACAACCGGTCGCCCCCCCCGCGCGATCTCCAGCTGAGCCGCGCCCCGGAAGTCGACGTCGGCGAAGGTCGCCGCGCTGAAGTCCGCCCCCTTCAGCGCGCAGTCGACGAACTCCACCCGCTCCAGCCGGGCACCCCCGAAGTCGGGCTCGACGAGGACGCAGCCCTCGAAGACGACGTCCTTGAGCCGGGCGCGGCGGAGGTTCAGGTAGTCGATCTTGCCGCCGCGTACGACGACCCGTTCCAGGACGGAGCCGTGCAGCTGGACTCCGCCCAGCCGCGCGTCGGTCAGGTCCACGTCGCGCAGGGTCGCCTCGGCGAGGTCGGTGCCCACGCCCCGTATGCCGGTGAGGACCGAGTCCAGGACGCGGGCGTGGTGCAGCCGGACCTCGTCCAGCGCGCAGCCCGTGAGCGCGCAGTCCATGAAGCGGGCGCCTCCGCCATCCTGCCCGGCGAAGTCCTCCTCCCGGAAGTCCAGCCCGTCGTAGTCCCCGTCAGGTTCCAGCCCCGCCCCGTCGTACCGCTCCAGCGGCGGCAGCCGCACCTCCGGCCGCCGCGCCCCCTTCACACCGGACCCGGCACCCCTCACACCGGCCCCGCCGGTCACTCGTCCCGTCATGCCCCCATGTTGCACCCCACCACTGACAACGCCCCCGACAATGACGCCTCCAGCGCCTATGACCTGCGAAAACTCCCCTCCATGTCACATTCCGGCCCCCTCGATCAGTCGTACTCAGAGACACACAACCCCGACCGACCAGAGGGAGACCCCACCCATGCACCGCATCACCGTCATCGGCGGCGGCTTCGCCGGACTGACCGCCGCCATCACCGCGGCGGAGGCCGGCGCGAAGGTCACCGTGTACGAGGCGCACCACACTCTCGGCGGACGGGCCCGGACCGCCGAGGGACCGTACAAGACCAACGACGGCCCGCACGCCCTCTACAACGGCGGCCCGCACTGGACCTGGCTCAAGCAGCGCGACCTCATCGGCCCGCTCGCCCCCATTCCGCCCCTGGAGGCCGCCCGCCTGCGCCTCCACCACAAGGGCGCCCTCCGCCGCACCCCGCCCTTCGCGATGCTCAAGCTGCTTCGCCGTACGGCCCAACAGGCGCCCATCGACGTCGACTTCATGACCTGGGCGACCGAGCAGGCCGGGGAGGAGGCGGCACGGGCCGCCGCGAACTACTCCGCCGTCGCCCTCTTCCACCACGACCCGGGCGCGCTGTCGGCCGCGTTCGTGCAGGAACGGCTGCGCAGGGCCACCAAGTTGCCCCCGGAGGCGCACTATCCGCGCGGCGGCTGGGCGAACGTCATCGACCGGATGGCCGCCCGTGCCTGGAACCTCGGCGTCCGCATGGAGACCCTCTCCCGCGTAGAGCGCGTAGACCGCGTAGACACGGTCCCCGGCACGACCACGGGTCCCGTCATCGTCGCCACCTCCCTCCACGCCGCCCGCCGCCTCCTCGACGACGACTCGCTGACCTGGGCGAGCGGCCGTACGGCCCTCATCGACATCGCCGTACGCACCCGCCGGGGCGACGCCTTCGCCGTCTCCGACCTGGACGCGCCGGGCTGGATCGAGCGCTTCACCGCCCAGGACCGCACCCTCGCCCCGGCCGGGGAGCAGCTCCTCCAGGGCCAGTTCCCGATCGCGCCGCACGAGTCCCGGGCCGACGGCATCGCCCGCGCCGAGCGCCTCCTCGACCTCGCCTTCGACGGCTGGCGCGAGCGCGTCACCTGGCGGCGCGAGGCCGTCGCAGGCGGCCGTACGGGCGCCGTGGACCTGCCCGGCACCAGTTGGCGCGACCGTCCCGCCGTGGACCGCGGCGACGGCGTCTACCTCGCGGGCGACCAGGTCGCGGCGCCCGGTGTGCTGTCGGAGGTGTCGTTCAACAGCGCCCTCGCGGCCGTGTCCATGGCCCTGGACCTGGGCGGCCACCGCCGGCCACTTGACCTCAAGCATGCTTGAGGTTGAAGGCTGGGCTCACCACGCAGTGCTCACCGAGGTGCTCACCGCAGCGCTCACCCTCAAGCACTCACCTCACCATCAAGAGGAGCCCACGATGCACGCCATCCGCCTGCACGCCTTCGGCCCGGCCGAGAACCTCACCTACGAGAAGGCCGAGGACCCCGAGCCCGGCCCGGGCCAGGTCCGTATCGCCGTCGCCGCGGCCGGAGTGCACCTGCTGGACACGGCCCTCAGAGAGGGGCAGCAGGGCCCCGCCCCCGAACCGACCCCGCTGCCCACGATCCCCGGCCGCGAGGTCGCCGGAGTCGTCGAGTCCCTCGGCGAGGGCACCCCGGCCCTCTGGCTCGGCAAGCGCGTCGTCGCCCACCTCGGCTTCGCCCCCGGCGGCTACGCCGAACTCGCCGTCACCGACGTCGACCGCCTCCACGAGATCCCGGACAACCTCGACTTCGCCCAGGCCGTCGCCCTGATCGGAACGGGCCGTACGACGATGGGCATCCTGCGGTTCGCCGAGCCCGGCCCCGACGACGTGGTCGTCATCCCGGCGGCCGCGGGCGGCATCGGCACCCTCCTCGTGCAGTACGCCAAGAGCACCGGCGCCACCGTCATCGGCCTCGCCGGCGGCCCCGAGAAGGTCGCCCGTGTACGCGCGAACGGCGCCGACCTCGCCGTCGACTACACGGACCCGTCCTGGACGCGGCACGTCGCCGCGTACCGGGGCAAGGTGACGATCGTCTACGACGGCGTGGGCGGCGATGTCGCCCGCGCGGCCGTCGCCCTCCTCGCACCGACCGGCAACCACACGGCCAACCACACCGGCAGGCACATCGGCAAGCACATCGTCTTCGGCTGGTCCGGCGAGGGCATCCACCAGGGCGGCCCCTACCTCGTCGACGGCGTCTCCGAGCAGGTCCTCGGCCCGGAGATGCTGAAGAAGACAGGCGGCCCCAACCCCATCCGCACCCTCGAACTCCGCGCCCTCACCGAAGCCGCCACCGGCCGCCTCACCCCGGCCGTCCACCGCTTCCCCCTCGCCGAGGCGGCCACCGCCCACCGCGCCCTGGAGAACCGGGGCACGATCGGCAAGGTGGTGCTGGAACCGTGACCCGCCACCCGGCCGTCCACAGTCCCGTATAACCGTCGCCGCCGCCGACGATCACGACGTCGGTGGACGCGTTGCCGGGAGAGGGGGCTCCTGGGGGCGGGGGCACCTTCCTGGGCGTACCAGAAGGAGATCTCTCCGTTGACAGTAGTGACGGTGGCATCCGTGCTGCTCATGGCGGGACGTTAGCCCTTGCGGGCTTCGATGCCTCCTTGGTGTCTCCTTGGTGTCTCCTTGGTGTCTCGTTGATGTCTCCTTCGGATTCCGTGGTTCCGCGGGCTCCCGCACCCCCGGATATCGCGCTGACGCGACGCACACGCGCGCGTAGTGTCCTGTTTTTGTGATCGACGTCCCCGAAGAACTCGCCGCCACCCAGCACATGGTCAACGGAGAGGCGGGCCGCGCCTTCATCGCCGCACTGCCCGAGCAGGCCGCCGCGTTCATGGAGCGCTGGGAACTGCGCCTCGACGGGCCGTCGATGTACGGCATGTGCGCACTGGTCCTCCCGGTCGTCCGGCCCGACGGCACACCGGCCGTCCTCAAGCTCCAACTCCTCGACGAGGAGAGCGTGGGAGAACCGGTCGCCCTGCGCGCCTGGGACGGCGACGGGGCCGTACGGCTCCTGGAGTACGACACCACCACGGGCACCATGCTGCTCGAACGGCTCGACGCGGCACGCATGTTGACGTACGTGCCGGACTCACGCGACGGCGTGCTCGTCATCGCACGACTGCTGGCCCGGCTGACCTCCGTACCGGCGCCCGAAGGGCTGCGACGGCTCGGCGACATCACGGCGAACATGCTGGAGCGGACGCCCGCGGTGCTGGCACGGATCGCGGACCCGGCGGACCGGCGCCTGATCGCGGACTGCGCGGCGGCCGTACGAGAGGTCGCGGACCAGCCCGGCGACCGGCTCCTCCACTGGGACCTGCACTTCGACAACGCACTCGCCTCCGACCGCGCCCCCTGGCTGGCCATCGACCCGAAACCACTGGCCGGCGACCCGGGCTTCGACCTGTGGCCGGCCCTGAACAACCGCTTCGAGCCGGACGAGGTGCACTGGCGCTTCGACGCGATGACGGACGTACTGGGCCTCGACCGGGAACGGGCCCGGGCCTGGACGCTGGGGCGCATCCTGCAGAACGCGCTGTGGGAGATCGAGGAAGGGCGCGAACTGACGCCGGACGACCTGGAGATCGGCCGACAGCTGCGCGCCTGACCTCGCGCTTTCGCGAGGCTGACGAAGCCTTCCAGGACGGCTCCAGCGGCGCCAACGTCAACCACACATCGTCCGCGGCCACTTCGGCGGCCCACACGTCCGCTACATCCTCGAAGTGAACCCTTTGAGTTTGGATCAATATCAACTTGAACCCTTCGCTCCGGCTGAGGTGGTGAATCCGGCACTCGCCTGTTTCCGATGCGTACGCAGCTTCCGCAATGCAGTGGGTAAGGGGCTACGAGACACGGATCAGGAGTTTCGAACGTCACACAGAGAGGGGCCTGGCCTCTGAAGTGCCTGGCCTCGGCGGTGGTCCCCCCTGGCCAACAAGGACACCACCACCGCCGTACAGCAGTGGCCCTCCACACGGACCCCCGTGAGGACAACCACGCCACGCCGTGGCCGGTGGCGGCGTCGTAGACCACCGCACCCTGTCCGCCAACGGTGGATTCATCTTCCTGTCCGAGGGGAATTCAAGAGACAATCCGCATGACTCGTCGCGCGCTGAACACGACGCGGTGGACTCTGATGAAAAACGCTCCAGTCAATACTATTTGCCAAACTGCGCCGACTCACTCGTTTGCCACGCATCCCGGGGGAGCGGGCAGCGTTAGCGGATTATGACGAAAGAAAGGCTCCTTGGCTCTTCCTGCGCCGGAGCGACGGCGGAGAATCTGCCCGTGGCCCGTGCTGTGACAGTAGGGCGATACACCTACACTCCTGCCGGGGCGTACTCATCGCCCGACGCCCCCGGCACCTTGCACGGAGACGATGCACGGGTCGAACTGCGGGTCACTGATTCGCTGCTCAGTGAGTTCCTGACGCTGCTGAACGCGGCCCAGGAGGAACTCAGCCGACGGTGGAACGACCAGGGACACTCCGGCTGCCACGCCGCCCGCGGGTGACGGGGGCAGATTTCCGTGAACAACGACTATCCGGATCTTTCCTTTACGCGACATGAACCGTATTCCGATGCATACTCCACCGGGTCGGGGACCGGCCGGCACAGGGGCCCAGTCGAGACCCTGCACGCGGAGAGCCCCCTGGAACAGGGCTGGGACCCGGTCGAGGAACTCACCCATCTCCTGCAGGACGCAGCGGCGGCGGAGCAGGATCCCATCGTTCCGCCGCCTCACAGCGAGCCGTCCTCCGGCGTCGGCTCCACCGGCGACCCGATGGACAACCTGGTACAGATCACTGCCGAGTTGCCGCCCATTCGGCGCCCTTCTGTCGGGCATCGGAAAACGCGAACCCGCCAATTCCGCTTCACGTGGCTACAGACCGTCAGCTTCGTGATCGCCGCACTCGCCGCCGTCATCGTGTCGATGGTCAGCGTCTTCGGGGGCATGGTGGCCTACGCACCTCTGCGCCACATCGCATCCAGTACACGGAGCAGCATGGTCGCCGGATGGCCTCTTCTGGTCTACGGCCCCTGGATGGTGGCCTCTCTCTCCATCCTGCGGTCCGCCCTGCACCAACGCCGGGCCATGCACTCATGGTTCGTCGTTCTGTCGTTCTCCTCCGTTGCGATAGCGCTGAGCGTGGCAGATGCCGACAGGACCTTCCCCGACATCGCCGCCGCCACCCTGTCGGCCTTAGCCGCCCTGGCCTGCTTTCAACAACTGGTCCGACAAATCACACTGACCCGGCCACCGCGCCAGAGGACGCCCCGCCACCGGCAGCGCCCCGCTCCTGGATCTCCGGAACCCCCTGAGGCCAAGAGCAAATCGGCCACATCGAAAACGCGTCTTGCTTGATTCTGCTCGGCCGCTTTCCCAGCCGTTCTTGAGTTCGCTCAAGGTCGGCTGACGAGATCCCGTTCGATCATGGTGATCGGGCGGGATTTTTGCGTTTCTGGTGTCCGTTCGATGCCTGTCCGGGGTGGTGGATGGCGGCGAGCCACGACTGGAGACGCACTGGGCTGCTGCCGTGCCGTCGTGCGGGCATGGCAACCAGCCCCGGCGCGCCGGGCCGGCGGTGGCGGTGTGTGGCCGTAGTGCGGACCGGTCAGTCGGCGAGCGGGGGCGGCCCTCCTGCATTCTCGGGCGGATCGGTGACCGGCTGGCCGGTGATCTGTGCCGGGATGGCTTCGTAGTCGGTGTCGGTGAGTTGGGTGCCGGTGCGCTGATGGAGCCAGGTCAGGCGGTGGGCAGTTCGAGCCGTTCGTGCTTTCGAGCCATTCGTGCTCCGGCAGCCGGACGGTGGGACGTGTGGCGGGGTGGCCGGCGCGGGCCCGGCCATTGCCCAGGTCGACCACGGCCGGTGTCGGCCCTGTGGCAGACGGACGGTGCGGGCGCAGTCGGTCACGCCGTGAGCAGTTCACCGACGGAGACGGCCCGGCCGCCGGGCACCACAGCCGTATGGCGCCGTGGGCGTCAGGTCCTTGCTCGACCTTCAGGAAGTACGGTCGGCGCACGGTGATCGCCGCTTGGAGTTCCTCGCTGCGCAGGCATACGGCTTTGTCGTCCGCCCCTTGGAGGGCCTCGGCCGGCGCGGTGGGGATATACGGGCAGACCAGAGAGCCGTCCACCAGCAACGCTCCGTGCCAACTTGCCTGAACGCCCCGGTCGGTGGCCTTGCAGTCCAGGGCGAGGCGGTAGCCGAGGCGGCGGGCGGGGCGGCAGGCGGGGATCTGGAAGTGTTCTGGGGCGCATCCGGTGTAGGCGGTCGGCGGCGCACGTTCCGGCCGGCAGCGCGAGGTGGGCGAGCTGTTCCATCACGATGATCGCGTTGGGGCCGGTGCGGACGATGGGGGTGTCCAGCACAAGGCCGAGACACAGCTGCGGGTAGGCCGTGGCCTTCCCTGGGGGGTCTCGGGGGCGGCGAGTGTGGGCGGCGGTCACAAGGGTGGCGCTGTAGCCGAAGACGCCCTCGTCGCAGCAGCCGCTGTAGTGCCGGCCCACGGTGACCTCGATCCGGGCGGCCTCGGAGCGCCGGCTGCCGGGCGGGCAGGACCGGGACGCGATGGCATCGCCCCCGATGTCACCGCGGCGGCCGCGCAGGTGCCCGCGGGTCCGGGCGAGACGGCCCGAGTTCCACCGAGAACAGGAGGACGACCGGCGGCCATCCCGCGACGAGCACTGGCCGCCAGGCGAGAGCCGGTACCGCCGCGACGTCGGCAGCAAGGAACACTCTGATGCGGCGCAGAAACGCCATCCACACCACAGCGCGGCGCTCACCGCGTCCGCACCGCCCTGAAGGGCAAACGCCCTCTGGTGAATGCAGGAAGCGTACGCGGCCACTGACGCCACGACCAGGGCACAGCCACGCCGCACCCACATCTCAAGGTCAGCCGCGCGAGAACCGTCCTTGCGCGGCTCTTCGGCGCCCCTCATCGAGGCTTACCGCCCTTGCGGCAACCAGCCCACAGAACCTCGACCGTAGCCGAAACTACGAGGTCACGGGTCCTGCGGGCTGGTTGTCCATATTCATCGAGCCCCCTGTCGGGTTCGAACCGACGACCTGTTGTTTACAAGACAACTACTCTTCCAGCTGAGCTAAGGGGGCACGTCTACCACATCGCCGTACGTGAAGGCTGCTCCACTGTACACAGAGCCCGTTTCTCCAAGCCACGAAGTTCCCCACCCACCTCGACCGAAAAACCGTGCGTAACCAACCGCGCACCCGTTCGTTGATCGGTCTGACGTGCTGTTCCGAAGATCGGATCGTCGGGGAGGGGTCATGGGGGACTCGGAGAAGAAGCCGGAGGCGGTGAAGGGCGAGGAGGCCAAGCGCATCAAGCGCGAGGCACTCGGTATCGGCGACCGCCGCAAGCACCACACGCGCAAGGCGAAGCCGCTGAAGGGGCACGCCAAGGAGCCGGACACCCAGCACCGGCTCTATCGGTTCCGCTTCTATCCGACCGAGGAGCAGGCCGCGCAGTTGCAGAACACGTTCGGGGCCTGTCGGTGGGTCTACAACGAGGGTCTGGCGCTGCGGTCCGGGGCCTGGGAGCAGCACCGGGTGAATGTGGGGTTCGCGGAGACGTGTCGGGCCTTGACCGGCTGGAAGCGGGACGAGGGGAGGGCGTGGCTCAGGGAGGTGTCGTCGACTGTGCTCCAGCAGTCTCTGCGCCATCTCGATCAGGCGTACACGCGGTTCTTCAAGGGCACGGCGAAGTATCCGAAGCGGAAGAAGAAGGGGCGGGCGCGGGATACGGCGACGTATGTGCGGACGGGCTTCAAGTGGGTCGAGGATCCGGAGCGGCCGGGTACGGGGCTGATCACCCTCGCCAAGCAGTCGCGGCCGCTGGACATTCGCTGGTCGCGCGCCCTGCCCGCCGGAGTGGTCCCGGTCCGGCTGTCGGTGACGCGGGACCGGGCTGGGCGGTACTTCGTGTCCACGCTCGTGGAGGAGCAAATAGCGCCGCTGCCTGCCGTGTTCGTACCTGGCTCGCGGGCACCGAAGGCGGTGGGGCTCGATCTGGGGCTGGCGTCACTCGTGACTCTGGACGACGGGACGAAGCTCGACCATCCGCGACTACTGAAGCGGTACGCGGAGAAGCTGGCGCGGCTTCAGCGTGAGCTGCACAGGAAGGTGAAGGGATCCGAGAACAGGAACAAGGTCAGGCAGAAGATCGCTCGCCTCTACGCGCTCATCAGTGACGTACGCAGAGACATGCTGGACCAGTTCACGACCCGCCTTGTGCGCGAGAACCAAGTGCTCGTGGTGGAGGATCTGTCCATCGTGACCCTGCTGCGGTCGGCCCGTGGCAAGGGCAGGCGACGGAAGGCGAAACTGAACGAGGCGATCACCGACGCGGCGTGGGGCGAGCTGCTACGGCAGTTGCGTTACAAGTGCGAGTGGTACGGCCGGACGCTGGTGATCGTCGACCGCTTCTTCCCCTCTACTCGGCGCTGCTCAGCCTGTTATACGAAGGGACCGAAGATGGACGTTTCGGTACGGGGCTGGACCTGCGCCGAGTGTGGAGTTATCCATGATCGGGACGTGAACGCGGCCGTGAATCTCCGGGACGAGGGGATGCGGCTGTACTGGCTGGTGGCTGCGGGGCTACCGCCAGGGAAGAAGGCGCCGACTGTGATCAAGGCGTCTGAGCTGGAGAAGTGTCTGCTGGCCGCGTAGGAGTGGTGGCTGGTTGTGGTACGGACCGACGGGCCGTCGGCCGGAATGCCTGTGGAGCTCGTGTGAGACCGGTCGGGTGTGGTCCGCAAGGACTGTGCTCGGCGGGCAGCGGGCTGAGAAGCAGGAAGCGAAGCAGGCCAAAAGTGATTTGCTCTGGATCTGTCTGCAAGCAGAGGTCAAAAGGGCCCCGCTCTGACTCTCTCGAAAATTCCCGCGAAGTTCACAGCCCCCGGACTACTGACAGACCAGGTGAACGCCAGGTACCGTCCTGACCCAGTTCACTCTTGTGGACTACACCACCACGGAGCCGTCCGCGGTGGTCACCACCTTCCACAACGGATCGTCCGGCACGTTCCTGCCGGTAGAAGGGGGCCTCGCAGCCATGGCCACTGTTTCGTTCGACAAGGCGACCCGGATCTACCCGGGTTCCACCAAGCCCGCCGTCGACCAGCTCGAGATCGAGATCGAGGACGGCGAGTTCCTCGTCCTTGTCGGTCCGTCGGGCTGTGGCAAGTCGACCTCGCTCCGCATGCTGGCGGGGCTGGAGGACGTGAACGCCGGCGCCATCCGCATCGGTGAGCGCGACGTCACGCACCTGCCGCCGAAGGACCGGGACATCGCCATGGTGTTCCAGAACTACGCGCTGTACCCGCACATGACGGTCGCCGACAACATGGGCTTCGCGCTCAAGATCGCCGGTGTCAACAAGGCGGAGATCCGCAAGAAGGTCGAGGAGGCCGCGAAGATCCTCGACCTCAGCGAGTACCTGGACCGCAAGCCGAAGGCCCTCTCCGGTGGTCAGCGTCAGCGTGTCGCCATGGGCCGCGCCATCGTGCGTGAGCCGCAGGTGTTCCTCATGGACGAGCCGCTGTCCAACCTCGACGCCAAGCTCCGTGTCTCGACGCGTACGCAGATCGCGTCGTTGCAGCGCCGTCTCGGCATCACCAGCGTCTACGTCACCCACGACCAGGTCGAGGCCATGACGATGGGCGACCGTGTGGCCGTACTGAAGGACGGTCTGCTGCAGCAGGTCGACACCCCGCGGCACATGTACGACCGCCCGGCCAACCTCTTCGTCGCCGGCTTCATCGGCTCCCCGGCCATGAACCTGGTCGAGGTGCCGATCACCGACGGCGGTGTGAAGTTCGGCAACAGCGTGGTGCCGGTCAGCCGTGAGGCGCTGACGGCCGCCACCGACAAGGGTGACAAGACCGTCACCGTCGGTGTGCGCCCGGAGCACTTCGACATCGTCGAACAGAACGGTGGCGCCGCGTCCTCCCTGTCGAAGGACTCCGAGGACGCCCCGGCCGGTCTCGCGGTCTCCGTCAACGTCGTGGAGGAGCTCGGCGCCGACGGCTACGTCTACGGCAGTGCCGAGGTCGGCGGCGAGACCAAGGACCTCGTGGTCCGGGTCAGCGGCCGCCAGGTCCCGGAGAAGGGCTCCCAGCTGCACGTCGTGCCGCAGCCGGGCGAGGCCCATGTGTTCTCGACCTCCACGGGCGAGCGCCTCTCCGACTGACGCCGCAGGGCAGCGGCACCCGGGAGAAAATCCCGGAGAAATCACCCACGTTGACGAAAAGGGCCCCGCGGACCGCCGCGGGGCCCTTTTCACTGCCCGTGAATACCCCGGCATAACCGGTCATTTCGAGCCTTGTGCGTCAACCCCCTACCCAATTACGGGCACTCGACATCCCCCGAACCGGTGACCAAATGTCGCCATATCACTACCCCGCGCTACCCTCACTCGCGTGAAGCACACCACTACCCAACGGAACCGGCGAGGCCCCGGCCCCGCCCGCCGGATCGGCCGCACCCTCGCCCTCGTACTGCCCGTCGTCCTGGTGCTCTCCGGCACCTTGGCGGTCACCCGGGTCAACTGGTCGGGCAGCGACCCCTCGCACTCGGTCCTCACGGCCGCCGAAGCATCGAGCGTGACCTCGGGGGCCGCCTCCACCCGCGCCAAGTCCCGTGCCCCGCAGGACGTACTGCGCGACAGACTCCTGCTGGAGGTCATGGAGAAGAACCCGGGCGTCGCCCTCACCCACCTCCAACAGGCGGTGAACGGCCGCCCGTCGCTGGCGAAGCACTGCACGTCCATCGCCCGCGCGCTGGGCCGCGCGGCCGTCCGCGTGTACGGCCCGTCCCGTGCCCAGTCCTACGCCCGTCCCGTCTGCGACACGTCCTTCGCGTCGGGCGTGGCCGCGGCCCACAGCTGAGCCATCTCGTCACTCAGCCCGTCACACCCCCGATACCGACGATCCTGAGGGCCGTGCTCCCGTGAACGGGGCGCCACGTACAGTTCGGGTCATGACCGATCCGAACGCCGCGTCGCGCCCCGTTCAAGCCGTCGTCCTGGCCGGCGGCCAGGGTTCCCGGCTGCGTCCGTACACCGATGACCGGCCCAAGCCCATGGTCGAGATCCCCGGCACCGGAACGCCGATCATCGGCCATCAGCTCACCTGGCTCGCCGAGGAGGGCGTGACGGACGTGGTCGTGTCCTGCGGCCATCTCGCCGACGTCCTGCAGAAGTGGCTGAACTCGGCCGACCTGCCCGTCCGCGTCACCACGGTCGTCGAGACGGAGCCGCTGGGCCGCGGCGGCGGCCTGAAGCACGCGGCCGCGCACCTCCCCCACCCCGACCGGCCGTGGTACGCCACCAACGGCGACATCTGGACCCGTTTCTCGCTGCGCGACATGGCGGACTTCCACGCCGAGCGCGACGCCGTCGCCACGCTCGCCCTGGCCCGCCCGCGCCTGCCCTGGGGCGCCGTCAAGACGGACGGCTTCGGGCACATCACGGACTTCATCGAGGCTCCGCCGTCCACGTTCGAGATCAACGCGGGCGTCTACGTCTTCTCCCCCGGGTTCGCCGCCCTGCTGCCCGAGCGCGGCGACCACGAGCGCACCACGTTCCCGCGCCTGGCCCGCGAACGCCGCCTGGCCGGCTTCCCGATCCCGCAGGGCGCCTACTGGCGTGCCATCGACACGGCCAAGGATCTGACGGAGGCGGCGAAGGAGCTTGCGGCGCCGGGCCGTTGAGGGGCGCGTAAAGAGGTCCGTATACGTCGATGCAGAGAGGTCCGTATACGTCGATGGGGTCCCGCACAGTCACCGTGCGGGACCCCATCGACGTACTCAGGGAATCGCTGGTCAGCCCAACAGGCCGCCCACCAGCCCGGGCTGGCCGCCGGAGTTGCCGCCCCCGCCGGAGCCGTCCGAGCCGCCGGAGCCGTCGCCCGGGGTTTCGGGGCCGCCCGTGGAGCCGCCGCTCGACGAGGTGCCGCCGCTGGAGGTCGGACCGGCGCTGGTGGCCGGGGCCTGGTCGACCGGGGAGGACTGCTGGGGCGGGGCCTGGCCCGCGGTGCCCTGGGTCTGGCTGGGGGTGCCGCCGGTGGCGGTGGCGGTCCCCGTGCCCGTGCTCGTGCCGGCGCTCGTGCCGCGGGTCGCGCTCGGGGTGCTGGCGGACTGCGAGGGGCCGGCCGAAGTGGCGCCCTGGGTAGGTGAGTTGGAGGCCTCGGGGGACCTCTCCCGGCGCTTGCCGGGTTCCTCGGGGAGCGGGGAGCCGGGGAGTTCGTTGCGCGGGGCCTCGCCGGGGCCGGGGACGACGACCCGGTCGGCGTCGCGGACGGCTCCGCCGAGGACCGAGCCGATGAGGAGGGTGAGCCCGATGACGACGGTGGTGACGAGGGCGCCGCGGCGCAGCACGTACCGCCGCAGGTCCCACAGTTCCGCGCGCGGTCCGAGGCGGCGCCAGGCGTTGCCCGCGAGGCGGCCGTCGACGGAGTACACCGGGGCGCCCGCGATGATCAGCGGGGACCAGGCGGCGAGGTAGATGATGTCGGGTGTGTCGTAGGCGGGGACGGTCTTCCAGCTGACGGTGACGAGCAGCGCGGCCGAGAGGAGCGCGCCGAGGACCGCGGCGACCCGCTGCCACAGGCCAAGGACCGTGAGGACGCCCACGATGACCTGGGCGAAGGCGATGACGAGTCCGGCGCCCACGGGGTGTTCGAGGGCGAACTGCCGCAGGGGCTCGGCGACTTCCCAGGGGTGCAGCGTGTTGAGCCACTTCACCATGGAGCCGCGCTTGCCGCCGTCGAAATAGACGGGGTCGCAGAGCTTGCCCATGCCGGCGTAGATGGAGATGAAGCCGAGGAACACGCGCAGGGGCAGGAGGACTACCCCCAGGTTCATGCGGCGGCCGGGGTAGTAGGCGTGCCGGACGCCCGCCGCGGTGGCGGCCGAGGCCGACGTGTTGCCGTGCCGCCCGGATCGGGGCTCGCCCCGGTCGTCGAACTCGGCGTCGTCGTAAGCCGGTTCGCCGTACGAGTCGTCGTACGTGGTCCCGTCGTACGCCGTCTCGTCGTACGCGCTGCCGACGGTCCGCATGGCGGGCAGCAGCCGGGTGCCGTCGGAACCGTGACTGCCGTGGCCATCGCGACTGCCGTGGCCGTCATGTCCGTCGTAGGCGCGCTGGCTGCCGACGACGGGGGTCTCGACGGTCTGGACGGTCAAGTCGCCTTCGTAGTCGCCGGGTTGAGGGCCGTAGCCGCCGGTCCCGGTGATGTCGATGCGCGGGATGACCTGGGTCGCGCCGGCGTCGGCCGTGGGGTCCGCGGAGCCGTGGGGCACGCTGGTGCTCCGCACGGCCTGCAGCAGCCGGTGGGCGCCGGTGTCGTCGGGGGCGGACTTCCCGCTCCAGACGACGGCCCGGCGGCGCCCGGCGGCGGGTGCGCCCGGGTGGGCCGTCGCGCCCACGACGGGCATGCGCGCGGTGTTCTCGCTGGCGCTCAAGTGCCGTGCGATCCGCGGGGATTGGGGCGGCCGCGTGGCGGCGCCCAGCTGCACGCGGAAGCTCGCGTGATTGACGATGACCTGCGCCGGATCGCTCGGCACCTTCACCATGCTCAGCGCGGGAGCGTCGTCGAATCCCGACGAGCGGTCCCCCGTGGGTGTGCGGGGTGTTCTGGTGTCCACACTCATCTAACCGAGTGACGTGTCGTTAGGACACTGCTTTGACCGGCCCGATCTGTCCGGACCGCGTCAAGGTGATCCAGAACTCCCCGAACACCCTGCTGAGGTGGGGTTTCACGCCCTCCGGCGCGCCGCCTCGTACAACACAACTCCCGCCGCCACACCCGCGTTCAACGACTCCGCCCCGCCCCGCATCGGAATCCGCACCCGGAAGTCGCAGGACCCCTCCCGTCCGCGCCCCTCGCACCGCTACGCGGGCTTCGCAGCGCTGCGCCGGACTCCGTCCAGCGGGCTCCGCCCGCCACGCCGACTGCCATCAAGCCCGACGACGCGCCGCCTCGTACAACACAACTCCCGCCGCCACACCCGCGTTCAACGACTCCGCCCCGCCCGGCATCGGAATCCGCACCCGGAAGTCGCAGGTCTCGCCCACGAGTCGGGACAGCCCCTTGCCCTCGCTGCCGACGACGATGACGACGGGCCCGCCGAGGGCCTCCAGCTCACCGATCTCGGCCTCGCCGTCGGCGGCGAGGCCGACCACGACGATGCCGGCCTTCTTGTACGCCTCCAGCGCGCGCGTGAGGTTGGTGGCGCGGGCGACGGGCGTACGGGCGGCCGTACCGGCGGAGGTCTTCCAGGCACCGGCGGTCATGCCGGCCGCGCGTCGTTCGGGTACGACGACGCCGTGGCCGCCGAAGGCGGAGACGGAGCGGACGACGGCGCCGAGGTTGCGCGGGTCGGTGACACCGTCGAGGGCGACGATGAGGGGGTCCTCGTCGGCGTCGTACGCGGCGTTCGCGAGGTCCTCGGGGTGGGCGTACTCGTACGGCGGGACCTGGAGGACGAGGCCCTGATGGTTGAGGCCGTTCGTGATGCGGTCCAGCTCGGGGCGCGGCGCCTCCATGAGGTTGATGCCGCCGCGCTCGGCCGCGAGCTGCAGCGCCTCGCGCACCCGCTCGTCGTTGTCGATGAACTGCTGCACGTACAGCGTGGTCGCGGGCACGCCCCCGCGCAGTGCCTCGACGACCGGGTTGCGCCCGACGACGAGCTCGGAGGCGCTCTTGGAGCGCGGGCCCTTGGTCCGGACCTGGGCGCGCCGGGTCTTGGCCTGCGCGGCGCGCTGCTTGGCGTGCCCCTTGCGCATCTCGGCGGGCGGGGTGGGCCCCTTGCCTTCCAGTCCCCGGCGTCGCTGGCCGCCACTGCCGACCTGCGCGCCCTTCTTGCCGGACATGCGGCGGTTGTTGGCGGCCATGATCTACCTGTTCTGTGTGGTGTGACCGGGCGTGAACCCGTGGGCTACGTCGTACGTCTGTGAAGTGTGCCTTTGTGCAGTGTGCCGCCCGGAGGGCCGGGCGGCACAATCGATCATGAACTGATCAACGCGGGCCGAGCGACCAGCGCGGCCCCTGCGGGCTGTCCTCGATGACGAGCCCCGACTGGTTGAGCTGGTCGCGGATGGCGTCGGCGGTGGCCCAGTCCTTACGGGCGCGGGCGGACTCGCGCTGGTCGAGGACGAGGCGTACGAGGCTGTCGACGACCCCGTGGAGGTCCTCGCCCCGGTCGGCGCCCTCTCCGGCCCAGTGGGCGTCGAGGGGGTCGAGGCCGAGGACGCCGAGCATGGCCCGCACCTCGGCCAGCCGTTCGACGGCGGCTTCCTTGTCGTCGGCGGCGAGCGCGCTGTTGCCCTGCCGGACGGTGGTGTGCACGACGGCGAGGGCCTGCGGGACGCCCAGGTCGTCGTCCATCGCCTCGGCGAAGGCGGGCGGCACGTCGGCCGACGGCTCGACGGGGCCCGCCATCTCGATGACCCGCTGGACGAAGCCCTCGATGCGCGCGAACGCCGACTCGGCCTCGCGCAAGGCCTCCTCGCTGTACTCGATCATCGAACGGTAGTGCGGGGTGCCGAGGTAGTAGCGGAGCACGATGGGGCGCCAGTGCTTGACCATCTCGGAAACGAGGACCGAGTTCCCGAGGGACTTGGACATCTTCTCGCCGCTCATGGTGACCCAGGCGTTGTGCACCCAGTACCGGGCGAACTCGTCGCCGTACGCCTTGGCCTGCGCGATCTCGTTCTCGTGGTGCGGGAAGACCAGGTCGAGCCCGCCGCCGTGGATGTCGAAGGCGGAGCCCAGGTACTTGTGGGCCATGGCGGAGCACTCCAGGTGCCACCCCGGGCGGCCCCGCCCCCACGGCGTCCCCCAGGTCGGCTCGCCCGGCTTGGCGGCCTTCCACATCGCGAAGTCGCGCGGGTCCCGCTTGCCGGTCTCGCCCTCGCCCGAGGGCTGGAGCAGGTTCTCCAGCTCCTGGTTGGACAACTGGAGGTACTCGGGGAAGGACCGCACGTCGAAGTACACGTTCCCGTCGGACTCGTACGCGTGCCCCCGTTCGATGAGGCCGCGCATCATCTCGACCATCTCGGTGACGTGTCCGGTGGCCCGGGGCTCGTACGTCGGCGGCAGGCAACCGAGCACGGTGTAGCCGTCGTTGAACGCCCGCTCGTTCTCGTACCCGATCGCCCACCACGGGCGGCCCTGGTCGGCGGCCTTGGTGATGATCTTGTCGTCGATGTCGGTGACGTTCCGTACGAACGTCACCTCGTAGCCGCGGTACTCGAACCAGCGGCGCATGATGTCGAAGTTGAGCCCCGACCTGATGTGCCCGATGTGCGGGGCCGCCTGCACCGTGGCGCCACACAGGTAGATCGAGACGCAACCCGGCGTGAGCGGGGCGAAGTCACGGATCTGCCGGGCGCTGGTGTCGTACAGGCGAATAGTCACCCCTCCAGGGTAGTAGGCGCGGGGCAGTGCCCTGCGACGGTTCCGCGCAGGGGGCACGTATTCGTGACATACGGGGAGGGAGGGCTGACGAGCGCCCCGAAGGGGCGCGGGGAACTGCGCGACCAGCCCCAGACACCCCGCAGCAACACGACGACCGAAACCAGCCCCTGCCCCCGGGGTCGAAGGGGCGCAGCCCCTGGGGATGGGACGGGTAGGGGCGGCGGGGGCGAAAGCACCCCCCGTTCAGCCCACCCGCACCACCAACGCCGTAGCCACCGCCATCAGCCCTTCCCCCCGCCCCGGAAACCCCAGCCCATCCGTCGTGGCCCCCGAGACCGACACCGGAGCCCCGGCCGCCTCCGAGAGGACCTTCTGCGCTTCCTCCCGCCGCTTGCCGATCTTGGGCCGGTCCCCGACGACCTGGACGGCGATGTTGCCGATGGTGAAGCCGGCCTCGCGGACGATCCGGGCGGCCTCGGTCAGCAGGGCGGTCCCCGACGCACCGGCCCACTCCGGCCGCCCGGTGCCGAAGTGCTGCCCCAGGTCACCCAGCCCCGCCGCCGAGAACAGCGCGTTGCACGCCGCGTGGGCGACGACGTCGGCGTCGGAGTGGCCGGCCAGCCCCGTCCCCTCGCCCTCCCACCTGAGCCCGGCGCACCACAGCTCGCGCCCCTCCTCGAAGGCATGGATGTCGGTGCCGATGCCGACCCGGGGAAGCACGACCTGCGGCTGCTCGGAGGCCTCAGAAGCCATCGTTCAGCCTCCGTCGCGCCAGGACCGCCTCCGCCAGCACCAGGTCCAGGGGGCGGGTCACTTTGAACGCCTCCTCGTGGCCGGGTACGACCACGACCCGGAGGCCGAGCTGCTCCACCATGCTCGCGTCGTCCGTGACGTTCTCGGTGACCGTCTCGTGCGCCCGTACCAGCGTCTCGCGGTCGAAGCCCTGCGGAGTCTGCACCGCTCGCAGCAGCGCGCGCTCCGGCGTGGCGACGACGGGCTCGGGCTCGCCCGGGGCGGCCGCGGGCTCGATCTGCTTGACCGTGTCCGCGAGGGGCAGCGCGGGTACGACGGCCGGAGCCCCGTCCCGTACGGCCTCGATGACGGAGTCGACCGTGTCGACGGGCACGAGCGGCCGGGCCGCGTCGTGCACGAGGACGATGTCGTAGTCGGGCGGCAGCGTCTCCAGCCCGAGCTTCACGGATTCCTGCCGCGACTCGCCGCCCGGTACGACGACGAAGTCCGTGCGCTCGGGCAGCGCGTGCGCGTCGAGCAGGGTCTTGACCTCGGCGGCACCGTCGGGCGGGGCCACGACGACGACGAGGGAGACGGTGCGGGACGCGGCCATGGCCCGTACCGCGTGGATGAGCATCGGGGTGCCGTTCAGCGCGCGGAGCGCTTTGGGGGCGCCCGGACCGAGGCGTACGCCGCGGCCTGCGGCCGGAATCACGGCCGCCGTACGAGCCCCGGTACGAGCCGGCGAAGGCGAAGGGCGCGAATCGTCAGACATCGGTTCCTGTCAGGTTTGTGCACTCGGCCTGCGTGGGTATGGCCACAGCGTGCCGGGCGCGACGCCTTGACCGGACCCTTCCGTGACATCTGGTCGAGCCAGCTGCCCGGGCCCGGCACGCCAAGTATCGGGGGTCTTCACTGACGCCTGAAAGCTGGGTACGCGGATGTCGCAGGCATCCGGGCGTCCAGCAGACATCCGGGGTCGGGGAATCACCGATCGCGGAATCACCCGGGATCGCGGAATCACCCGGGATCCGGGATTCAGGGAATCACCGGGAATGGTCGAAAATGATCGAAGTGAGCATGCCGCAGCGCCCGGCGACAATCCCTACGTCATCGGGCACCACGGCATTACATGTCTGACCGTCCGCCTCACCTCTGATGGCTTACCCCTGCCGCACAGCAGCGGCACAGTGGCGTCAAAAGCGGCGAAACCGGGATGGCGTCAGGACGCGAGGACCTCGTCGAGCAGGGCCTCGGCCTTGTCCTCGTTCGTGTTCTCCGCGAGGGCGAGTTCGCTCACCAGGATCTGGCGGGCCTTGGCGAGCATGCGCTTCTCGCCGGCGGAGAGTCCACGCTCGCGCTCACGACGCCACAGGTCACGTACGACTTCCGCGACCTTGATGACATCGCCGGAGGCGAGCTTCTCCAGATTTGCCTTGTAACGACGCGACCAGTTCGTGGGCTCCTCGGCATACGGTGCACGCAGCACTTCGAAGACCCGGTCCAGCCCGTCCTGACCGACCACATCACGCACGCCGACGAACTCCGCATTGTCCGCTGGCACACGCACCGTCAGGTCGCCTTGAGCGACCTTGAGCACCAAGTAGGTCTTGTCCACGCCTTTGATCTGACGAGTTTCGATGGCCTCGATCAGCGCGGCCCCGTGATGGGGATAGACCACGGTGTCGCCAACCTTGAACGTCATGTGACAGGTACCCCTTCCGTGGCTATCCAGGGTAACACGGAAACGGCGTCTTCTGAATGGCGTTTTCGCAGGTCAGGGCATATCTCGGGGCTTGACAACCGCAACAGGAACGTGCTTCGAGGGGCGAGTGGCAGTGGGTATTCGCAGGTCGGAGCGGCTCTCCGGGGGGAGCGAAACGCGCACGTTACACACATCCGGAGGCCCCGACCAGCGTCCTAACATCCCGTTTTGTCCGACTCCGTGTGTGCGACTTACGCTACTCCGTTCGGTGCGCGGAGTCGGGTACGAGACGATTCCGGAATTGATCAAGGCGGCCGATGTGTGGCGATCGATGTACGGGCGCCCGTCCGGCGCCGATCTCCCTGCGATCTCCCCGCGATCTACTGGTGAACTACCGATGATCGATTTTCGGGAACCTCCCCGTACTCATGTCTCCCAGTACTCATGTACTGCCATGTATTCCGCGCGGGAAATACGCGAGCCCTCCGGCACTTATGTGAATGCCGAACCAGTGAGCGGCCAAAGAGACAGGAAGGGACCGGAAGGCCCAGAAGGGACCGGGGCGCCTCCGCGGTGCCCCCTGCTCGGACGAAGCGGCGAGGTCGGGGGAGGGTTGGGGGAGGGCTTGGGGGAGGGTCGGGTGCGGCGGCGCACGGACGGCTCGGTAACCTGAACCCGCTGACAGACACTTAGGGCGGCTTTACAGCCGTACCGATCAGGTCCGAACCCGTACCGCCCACGTTCAAGGAGTTGCCGCCGCCGTGAGCAGCAGCCTTCGACGCGGCGCCCTCGCCGCCGCCGCCATCGCGTTCTCGATCGCCTCGCTCGCCGCATGCGGCGCCGGCAACAACGCACAGACACTGGGAGTCAGGCCGGACAACGCGGCCACGGCTGTCGGCGACATCAAGATCCAGAACGCGATCGTGGTGACCCAGCCCGACGGCGAGTCGACGGGCCCGTCCGTGGTCTCCGCGACCGTGTTCAACGACGGCCCCACCGACCAGACGCTGGAGTCCGTCACGGTGGACGGCATCCGCCAGGCCGCGAGGCTCGCCCCCGCGAACGGCAAGGGCAGGCTGACCGTCCCGGCCGGCGGCTCGCTCGTCATCGGCGGAGAGGGCAACGCCTCCGCGGTGCTGTCCAACAGCCGCGAGGCCCTGCAGGACGGCAACGCGCAGCGGGTCACGTTCAGCTTCAGCGAGACCGGCGACGTGAGCCTGCGCGCGTTCATCGTCCCGGCCGAGCACTACTTCGAGCAGTGGGGCCCGACCGAGGCCCCCACGTCCTCCCCCACCGCCACGCCCACCGACGGCGCCTCCCCGTCCGTCTCCCCCACGGGCACGCCTACGGGCACACCCGCGGGGGACACCGAGACGGCCGAGACCGGCGCGGCCGGCGGTTCCGCCGAGGACGCCGCGGCGGATCAGGCGGACGCCGAGCACTGAGCCACACAGTCCGTACGAGGAAGGGCGGCACCCCACCAGGGGATGCCGCCCTTCCTCGTACAACGACAAGCAACTACGTGCCGGCCTACGGCTCGAACTTGTACCCGAGACCGCGCACCGTCACCAGATACCTGGGCGCCCCAGGATCCGGCTCGATCTTCGCGCGGAGACGCTTGACGTGGACGTCGAGGGTCTTGGTGTCGCCCACGTAGTCGGCGCCCCAGACGCGGTCGATGAGCTGCATGCGGGTCAGGACGCGTCCGGCGTTGCGGAGGAGCATTTCGAGCAGGTCGAACTCCTTGAGAGGCAGGTCGACCTTGGAACCGGAGACGGTGACGACGTGACGGTCCACGTCCATGCGGACCGGACCGGCCTCCAGCGCGGCCGGGGTGACCTCCTCGGGCTCGCCGCGGCGGCGCAGTACGGCCCGGATACGGGCGACGAGCTCGCGGGAGGAGAAGGGCTTGGTGACATAGTCATCGGCTCCTATCTCCAGGCCCACGACCTTGTCGATCTCGCTGTCCTTGGCGGTGACCATGATCACCGGGACATTGGAACGGCCGCGCAGCTGACGGCAGACCTCGGTGCCCGGCAGGCCGGGCAGCATCAGGTCGAGCAGGACGAGATCGGCGCCGTTGCGCTCGAACTCGTCGAGACCGTCGGGCCCGGTGGCCGCTATGGCGACCTCGAAGCCCTCCTTGCGGAGCATGTAGGACAGGGCGTCGCTGAAGGACTCCTCGTCCTCGACGACGAGCACTCGGGTCACGGAAGGACCTCCGGGGCGGGAAGCGAATCGTACGGGGATGAGTCGGTGGGCTGTTGTCCGGCCTCGCCGTCGAGACCCTCTTCGTCAAGACCCTCTTCGTCGAGAGCCCCTTCGTCGAGAACGGACGATTGCCGTGCCTGTGCGCGGTCGCGGGCCGCGCCCGCCTCCGGCAGTCGCAGGGTGAACGTGGAGCCCTGTCCCTCGGAGCTCCACACCGTGACCTCCCCGCCGTGCGAGGCGGCCACGTGCTTGACGATCGCGAGACCGAGACCGGTGCCACCGGTGGCACGGGAACGGGCCGGGTCGACGCGGTAGAAGCGCTCGAAGATGCGCTCCTTGTCCTTCTCCGAGATGCCGATGCCCTGGTCGGTCACGGCGATCTCGATATGGTCCCCGCCCGGCGCGTTCACCCGGCGGGCGGCTATGCCGACGCGGGTCCGGGCGGGCGAGTAGTTGACGGCGTTCTCGACGAGGTTGCCGAGGGCGGCGGCCAGCTGGCCCCGGTTGCCCCAGACGTGCAGGTCGGCGGTGCCCGCCCGTCTCCCACCATCACCCTCGTTCGAAGGGCCTCCGGGCCCTCCGATCGCGGCGGCCATGGTGATCTGCTTGGTGCCGGCCTGGTGGCGGCACCGGTCGATGGCCTCGGCGACCAGTTCGTCCACCCGTACGGGCTCGGCGTCCTCCAGCGGGTCGTCGTTCTGCACCCGGGAGAGGTCGATGAGTTCCTGTACGAGGCTGGTGAGCCGGGTCGCCTCGACCTGCATCCGCCCGGCGAAGCGTTCCACCGCCTCCGGGTCGTCGCTGGCGCCCATGACGGCCTCGGAGAGGAGGGAGAGGGCGCCGACGGGCGTCTTCAGCTCGTGACTGACGTTGGCCACGAAGTCCCGTCGTACGGCCTCTATCCGGCGGGCCTCGGTGAGGTCCTCCACCAGGAGCAGGACGAGCCGGGAGCCGAGGGGGGCCACGCGCGCGGAGACCGCGAGGGCCTCGCCGCGTCCGACGCCGCGCCGGGGCAGGTCCAGCTCGACCTGCCGTATCTCTCCGTCGCGGCGGGTGTCGCGGGCCATTTGGAGCATCGGGTCGATGGCGAGTTTTCCACCGCGCACCAGCCCGAGGGCGTACGCGGCGGAGCTGGCCTTGACCACGGTGTCGGCCTCGTCGAGGACGACGGCCGAGGACCTGAGCACGGACAGCACGGTGTCCACGCCGGGCGGAAGCACTGGGTCCGTGTGCAGGGAGGTCCTGGTGGGACGCTTCTGCTCGCGCTCGCTCCAACGGAACGCCAGCATGGCGATGACACCGGTGAGCACACCGGCGATCGCTGCCGCTGCGGCGACCGCCGCGTTCACGTCCATGCGTCCAGGTTAGGCACGCGATCCGGGATGCCCACAGCCATCGGAGTGCGACCTCGAACACTCGTCGCCCAGAGTTCACCTTGGAGCCAGTATCGATTCATTTGGGATGCCGGAAACGGACGCGTCGAGGGCGGAACGTGGGAGCGTGGGGTTCACGGGGCGCCATTCAGACAATAGGTATTCCGGACGGCAGGTATGCCGATGGGCGTATCGGTGTTGATAGGCGTATCGGTGCCGATACGCGCATCGCACATCTGCGGCCGGAAGCCATGGGCCCGGGCCCCTGACCCCCGGAATGAACGCTAGAGAGGGACATCCTGATGCGGGACGCGTACCACGAGGAACTTGACTCGATCGGCGAGGGACTGGTCGAGATGGCCCGGCTCGTCGGATCGGCGATCGGGCGCGCCACCACGGCCATCCTCGACTCCGACCTGAAGCTGGCCGAGAACGTGATCGAGGGCGACCAGAAGGTCGACGACCTCCAGCACGACCTGGAGGCGCGCGCGATAGCCCTGCTGGCCCGCCAGCAGCCGGTGGCGACCGACCTGCGCATAGTCGTCACCTCGCTGCGCATGTCGGCCGACCTGGAGCGCTCCGGCGACCTCGCCCAGCACGTCGCCAAGCTCACCCGGCTGCGCTTCCCGGAGCGCGCGGTCCCCCAGGACCTGCACGCCACCATCCTGGAGATGGGCCAGCTCGCCCAGCGCCTGATGGCGAAGGCCGCCGAGGTCATCGTCACCAAGGACGTCGACCTCGCCCTGCAGCTTGAGCAGGACGACGACGCGATGGACCTCCTCCACCGCGCCCTCTTCCAGCACCTGATGGACGACCGCTGGAAGCACGGCATCGAGACCGCCGTCGACGTCACCCTCCTCGGCCGCTACTACGAGCGCTTCGCCGACCACGCGGTCTCCGTCGCCAAGCGCGTGGTGTACCTGGTGACGGGTGAGCACGCGGACGACATCCAGCCGGACATCCAGCCGGTCACGGGGGTCGAGGGCGCCTGACGGCCGGGGCCAGGGTGCGCGCAGGGGCCGTAGGAGGGCCCTAGCGAGGCCACAGGGGGGCCACAGGGGGCGGCCGAAGGGGCTCTGGCAGTGGCTGGCACTGGCTGACGGGGGTTGACAAGGACTGACCGGGGCGTGCACGAGCCTCTGTGCGCCCTTGATGCGCCCAGCGGAACGGGCATGCAATGGGCACAGGCAACAGCCTTCGAGGAGGGACCATGGCCGAATCCCCGAGCACGCCCGACCCGACCCAGGAGCGCGAGACCCAGCAGCCCGCCGAGATCAAGAGCCTCCCGCTCGTCGGCGCCTGCGGCTGCGGCTCCGGCTGCGCCTGCGGGTGCCAGTCCGGCAATCCGTGCCAGTGCGGCTGATCGCGTACGGGTGCTGATTTCCGGGTGGGCTGATTTCGTACGTACGTAAATCTCGTTCGTACGTAAATCTCGTTCCGTACGTATGTGAAGCGCATCTGTGAAGTGCGCCTGCGACGTACATCTGTGAAGTGCGTCGCACGTGCGAGAAGGGGTCCCGTTGGTGGAACGGGACCCCTCAGCCGGTGGCGGCGCGGGAACCGGCATCCTCCGCCGAGGCCCCCTCTGACGCCCCCTCCCCCTCGGGAAGCCGCCGCATCAGCGCCCCGTACCCCACCCCCGCCACGGTCCCCACCACCGCGCACAGCCCCCAGAGCCACTCGGCGCCCAGCCGGTCGATGACGAAGCCGGACATCAGGGGCGCGACGAGGGCGGCCACGGACCAGGACATCGTGTACATGCCCTGGTAGCGCCCGCGCCCGTGCACCGGGGAGAGACGGACGACGAGCCCGGTCTGGGTGGGCGCGTTGACGATCTCCGCGAGGGTCCACACGCACACGGTGAGGGCGAAGACGGCGACGGACCCCGCGAAGGCGGTGAGGCCGAAGCCGTACCCGGCGAGCAGTGACGAGATCACGAGGAGCCGGCGCGGGTCCCGGTGCTCGATGAAACGGGTGACCGGGATCTGCAGGACGACGATGAGGACACCGTTGACGGCGATGGCGAGGCCGTAGTCCGCGGGCGTGAACCCGGCCCGGCCCATGGCGACCGGCAGGCCGACCGCTCCCTGCTGGAAGACGACGGCGACCAGGAAGGACAGCCCGACGACGCTCATGAAGCGCCCGTCGCGCAGTACGGTGCCGAGCCCGACCTCGGGTCGTCCCGCGGAGGCCTTGGCTGTCTGGGCGGGCCGGGACTCCGGCAGCTTCAGGAAGACGAGAACGGCGCAGACCATCGTCATCCCGGCCTCGATCAGGAACCCGGCCAGATAGCTGTGCTCCGCGATGAAACCGGCGGCCATGGAGGAGACGGCGAACCCGAGGTTGATCGCCCAGTAGTTGAGGGAGAAGGCACGGACGCGGTCCTCGGGCCGGACGATGTCGGCCATCATCGCCTGGACAGCGGGCCGGGAGGCGTTGCTGGTGGCGCCGACGAGGAACGCCACGGCCGCGATGGCCACGGGGTCGTGCACGAAGCCGAGCAGGGCGACGGAGACGGCGGTGGACGACTGGGCGACGAGCAGGGTGGGCCGCCGCCCGAGCCGGTCGGTCATCACGCCCGCGCCGAGGGAGGAGATGACACCGCCGAGGCCGTGGAGGGCGGCGACGAGTCCGGCGTACATGGCGGAGTAGCCGCGGTCGAGCGTCAGGTACAGCGCCATGAAGGTGGCGACGAACGCGCCGAGCCGGTTGACGAGCGTGCTGGTCCACAGCCACCAGAACTCGCGGGGAAGGCCCGAGACGGTCTCGCGGACGGCGCGTCCGGCGGCGGCGAGTGGCATGGACGGGTCCCCCACGGACGTAAGCGGCTCAGACGGCGTGCACAACTTACGAGTGCGGGCCTCCACATGACCACCCATTTAAATGGACGCAGGCCATCGTCGAACGGGCGTAAAGAACGGGTGGAAAAAACGGGTGAAAAGGGGTTCCGAAGGCCCGATCGAAGCCGACAGAGCCGTCCATTACGCTCAGGGGCATGGCCGACGCACCGTACAAGCTGATCCTCCTCCGCCACGGCGAGAGCGAGTGGAACGAGAAGAACCTGTTCACCGGCTGGGTGGACGTCAACCTGACCGCGAAGGGCGAGAAGGAGGCGACGCGCGGCGGCGAGCTGCTGAAGGACGCCGGCCTGCTCCCTGACGTACTGCACACCTCCCTCCAGAAGCGCGCGATCCGCACCGCGCAGCTCGCGCTGGAGTCCGCCGACCGCCTGTGGATCCCGGTCAAGCGCTCCTGGCGCCTGAACGAGCGCCACTACGGCGCCCTCCAGGGCAAGGACAAGGCGCAGACCCTCGCCGAGTTCGGCGAGGAGCAGTTCATGCTCTGGCGCCGCTCGTACGACACCCCGCCGCCCGCCCTTGAGGACGGCTCCGAGTTCTCCCAGTCGAACGACCCGCGCTACGCGACGATCCCGCCGGAGCTGCGCCCCCGCACGGAGTGCCTCAAGGACGTCGTCCTCCGCATGCTCCCCTACTGGTACGACGGCATCGTCCCCGACCTCCTGGCCGGCCGCACGGTCCTGATCGCGGCCCACGGCAACAGCCTCCGCGCCCTCGTCAAGCACCTCGACAGCATCTCCGACGCCGACATCGCCGGCCTCAACATCCCGACGGGCATCCCCCTCTCGTACGAGCTGGACGCGGACTTCAAGCCGGTCAACCCCGGCGGTACTTACCTTGACCCGGAGGCGGCTGCGGCTGCTATTGAGGCGGTCAAGAACCAGGGGAAGAAGAAGTAACTCGACGCCAGTAAGCCCCCGACCTGCACTTATGGTGCAGGTCGGGGGCGTTTTGACTTGCTACGGCTCAGCTGTCCAGGCATGGGCCAGCTTGCGGGTGAAGCGGTGCATGTGTGGGTCCAGCGAGGTCAGCGGCTCAGCAAGTACCTGCTCAGGAGTGAGCCACCGGATCGCTGTGAACTCCTCGTCGTCGTAGAAGGTGATACTGCCGACGTCCGCGTGGAGGACATGCCAGAGCGAGACATCGGTGTGCTCGCCCTGGCCCCGGGTCCGGGTGACCGTGAGGAAGAAGGGCCGTGCTCCAGTGCTCGTCGAGGCTACGGCCGGGATGCCCAACTCCTCCCGGCACTCGCGTACGACGGCGGCCCACGGCTCCTCGCCCGGCTCCACATGCCCTCCGGTGGGAAGCCACAGCCCGGCCTTGCGGTGTGCGACGAGGAGGAGTTCCCTGCGCTCCTCGTCGACGACTACGAAATAGCTGACCAGGTGCATCGCGGGGACGTCGGGTTTGCGCGTCCGGTACACCGGCGCGCCGCTCGCGAGCCAGTCGGCGGTGGTCTTCTGGTGAACTCGCTCCAGCTCGTCCCATGGCTCGATGCCTTCGACCTGCGCTGCCAACTGGGCGCGAAGACGCTGGTGGAGGTCACTGGTCCGGTGGTGGGGTGAGGTCATCCGTGCATCCTGGCAGGGGGGTACGACACTCGGGGCTCCGCCGGATCGGATGCGGGCGGGTACTGGGCTCGAACCCCTGACGGACCTCACGGGTGCATCCGTGCCCCCTTCAGTGTCTTGTCCACGGCGTTGCGCGGGCCGTACACCGCGAGGCCGGCCAGGTCGAGTTCTCGGGTTGGGACGGCGCGTACGGCGGTGCGGTTGTCGTGGTCGTTGCCCGTGGAGAAGAGGTCGGAGGTGAACAGGGAGCGGGGGAGGGCGCGGGACAGGGCGCGTGCGTGGGTCGCGGTCAGGGTCTCCTTCGAGCCCTCGAAGATCAGGACGGGCTGGCGGAACATCGGCAGGTACCGGACGCCGTCCGCGTCCTCGTACGGTTCGCCGATGACCTCCGGGATCTGCGTGCCCAGGCCACTGACCAGGAAGGCGGTCACATTGAGGCGCTGCCAGGTCTCCAGGTCGTCCCTCAGGAGGACGGCGATCTTGGTGTCGAAGCGGGTGAGGGGCGGAACGCCCGCCGGAACGTGCTCAGTGGCGTGGTCAGTGGTCATGTCCCCCACACTGCCGACCACCGAACAGCGACGTCTTGTACGTTCCTTGCATGCGCCCTCAACGAGAGGTTTCCGCCTGGCGCCCCCGCGTCCGGGGGGTGGTGGAGGTGTTCCACGCGCACTACACGGAATACGCGTACCCGATGCACGTACACGAGGCGTGGACGTTGCTCATCGTGGACGACGGGGCCGTGCGGTACGACCTCGATCGGCATGAGCACGGCACACCGCACGACACGGTGTCGTTGTTGCCGCCGTACGTGCCGCACAACGGTTCGCCGGTCACGGAGGACGGTTTTCGCAAGCGGGTGCTCTATCTGGATCTGAGCACGTTGGACAAGAGTCTCATCGGGGCGGCCGTCGACGGGCCCGACTTGCGCGATCCCGTTCTGCGGCGGCGCGTCGGGCAGTTGCACACCGTCCTCGCACGTCCGGGGGACGAGTTGGAGGCGGAGAGCAGGCTGGCGCTGATCGGGGAGCGGTTGCGGGGGCATCTGTGGCCCCGGGGCGATGCCGTACGGGGCCCGTGCTCGGGCAACCGCCTTCTCGCCCGCCGCCTCCGCGAGCTGCTGGACGAGCGGGTCACGCAGGGCGTGAGTCTGGACGAGGCCGCCGCGCTCGTGCATGCCCATCCCACCCACCTCGTACGGGCGTTCAGCGGCGCCTTCGGTATCGCGCCCCACCAGTACCTCATGTCGCGACGGGTCGAGCGGGCGCGAAGGATGCTCCTGGAGGGGGGCCGGCCGGTCGAGGTGGCCACCGCCACCGGGTTCTACGACCAGGCTCATCTCTCCCGCCACTTCAAGCGGTTGGTGGGTGTGCCGCCGGGTCGCTACGCCCGCGCCGCTCCGCTCACTCGACGGGCCGCTCCGTCAAGTGGCTGAACGCCTCCAGGTTGCGGGTCGATTCGCCGCGTGACACCCGCCAGGCGTACTCCCTGCGGATCGCGGACGCGAAACCGAGTTCCAGGAGGGTGTTGAAAGCGCCGTCGGCGGCTTCCAGGACCGAGCCAAGTAGTCGGTCCACCTCCTCCGGGGTGACGGCGGCCAACGGCAGTTTGCCGACCAGGTACACGTCACCGAGCGGGTCGACGGCGTAACTCACTCCGTACAGCTTGAGGTTGCGTTCCAGGAGCCAGCGGTGGACGCCCTCTTGGTTCTCGTCGGGGTGGCGGATCACGAAGGCGTTCAGGGAGAGCGAGTGCTTGCCGACGATGAGCGAGACGGTCGTGGAGAGCTTGCGGGTGCCGGGGAGCTTCACTACGTACGAGCCCGCCTCGGGGCTCTCCCATTCGAGCTCGGCCTCGGTGAACACCTGCTCGATGATCGACGCTGCGTCAGCCATGGTGCGAGCGTACGCGACGGGCGACGGCGGGCTCTCCAAGCGGTGCACGTCAGGTGGTGCACGTCAGGTGGTGCATGTCAGTCGGTGTACGTCAGGCGTAGTGGACCACCTGTAGTTGACCACCTGTAGTGGTCCCGCCCGGTGCACTTCAGGCGTAGTGGACGCGTCCCCTGCGGCGGTGGGCCTGCACGGCCTCCGTGTACACGTCCGCCGTCGCCGCGGCCGCCGTGTCCCAGCCGAAGGACTCGGCGTGGAGGGCGGCGGCCGCGCCCATGCGGGACGGCAGCTCCGGGCGGTCGGCGAAATCGTGGAGCACGCGCGCGTAGGCGACGGGATCGTGCCCCTGGACGAGGAATCCGGTCTCCTGGTGGCGTACGGCGACGGGGAGCCCACCGACCGCGGCCGCGAGCACCGGCGTACCGGCCGCCTGCGCCTCGATGGCGACGAGCCCGAAGGACTCGCTGTACGAGGGCATGACCAGCACGGACGCGGCCCGGAACCAGTCCGCGAGCTGTTCCTGCCCGACGGGCGGCCGGAAGCACACGACATCGGCGATGCCCAGGCGCGCGGCGAGCTTCTGCAGGCCCTCGGGCTTGGCGAGGCCGCTGCCGCTGGGGCCGCCCACCACGGGGACGACGATCTTCGAACGGAGTTCCGGGCGCTCGTCGAGGAGGACGGCCACCGCGCGCAGGAGCACGTCCGGAGCCTTCAGGGGCTGTATACGGCCCGCGAAGAGCGGGATGAGCGCGTCCTGCGGGAGGCCGAGGCGGGCGCGGGCGGCGGCGCGGCCGTCCGCGGGGCGGAAGCGGTCGAGGTTGACGCCCGGGTGGACGACGGCGACCTTGCCGGGGTCGGCCTCGTAGTGGCGTACGAGTTCGTCGGCTTCCTCGGCCGTGTTGGCGATCAGGCGGTCGGCGGCGCGGACTATCTGGGTCTCGCCGATGACGCGGGCGGTGGGTTCGGGGGTGTCGCCCTCGGCGAGCGCCGCGTTCTTGACCTTGGCCATGGTGTGCATGGCGTGCACCAGGGGGGCGCCCCAGCGTTCGGCGGCGAGCCAGCCGACGTGGCCGGAGAGCCAGTAGTGCGAGTGGACGAGGTCGTAGTAGCCGGGGCGGTGGCCCGCCCAGGCCTGCATCACCCCGTGCGTGAAGGCACAGAGCTGGGCCGGGAGGTCCTCCTTGGCGAGGCCCTCGTACGGGCCCGCGTCGACGTGCCGGACGAGGACACCGGGGGCGAGTTCGACGCTCGGCTGGAGGGCGGCGGTGGTCGCGCGCGTGAAGATCTCAACCTCGATGTTGATCGCGGCGAGGCGCTGGGCGAGCTCCACGATGTAGACGTTCATGCCGCCGGCGTCCCCTGTGCCGGGCTGGTGCAGCGGTGAGGTGTGCACGGAGAGCATGGCGACCCGGCGCGGCTTGCGGTGGTGCAGTCGAAGCCGTGCGGACGAGGCTGGGGAGCGACGCCCGAGCCTGCTCACGTACTGGCTCACGAGGCGTTCCTCCCTGCTGCGGACATGCCGGACGGAGGACGACACGTGACACCCTCCGGTCAGGAAGAACACCGGACGAGGTCGTTCCATTTCCACTTTGCCGAATCATTACGCGTGATCGCTCAACCGTTCGAGCGAAGAGTGCGTGGCGCGTACGGCGAGGGGGCGGTGAGCTGTGGCCGGGTGGCCGGGTCACATGAGTGTCATCGAGTACTGGCGCCGCGGGCACCATCAACGCCCGGCACAGGCCGGCGGGAGTTATCCACAGGCTGCACACGGCTCCAACCGGCCCGCATACTCTCGTACGCATGACAGCCCGCGCAGCGTCCCGCCCCGTGGGTACGGTGACGCGCGGGACCACGAATCCGAACCGTCTGCGTCGTATGGACCGCTGGATCGCGGCCACGCATGGCGCCGAGTTCCGCCGTGCCACGGACTCGGTGGCGGTCGACCTCGGGTACGGGGCCGCGCCGTGGACCGCGGTCGAACTGCTCCAGCGGCTGCGTACGGTCGCGCCACGCACGCGCGTGGTCGGCGTCGAGATCGACCCGGCCCGGGTCGCGGCCGCGCGGCCGTACGAGCGGGAGGGCCTGGCCTTCCGGCACGGGGGCTTCGAGGTTCCGGTGGAGGGGCGCCCGGCGCTGATCCGGGCGGCGAACGTGCTGCGCCAGTACGACGAGGCCGAAGTGGCCGCCGTCTGGGACCGGCTGTGCGCCCGGCTGGCACCGGCGACAGACGGCTCCCGGGGCGGGCTGCTCGTCGAGGGCACCTGCGACGAGATCGGCCGCCGCCACGTCTGGGTCGCCCTCGGCCCGGAGGGCCCCCGCACGGTCACCTTCGCCACCCGCCTCGGTTCCCTCGACCGCCCGTCCGACCTCGCCGAACGCCTCCCGAAGGCACTCATCCACCGCAATGTCCCCGGCGAACCGGTCCACGCCTTCCTCCGCGACCTCGACCAGGCCTGGGCCGCCGCGGCCCCCTACGCCTCCTACGGCGCCCGCCAACGCTGGATACGCACGGTCCGCGACGTGGCCGCCGACTGGCCGGTGTGGGACGGGATGTCCCGGTGGCGCCAGGGCGAGATCACGGTGGCCTGGGAGGCGTTGGCGCCTCGGGGGTGACGCGTCGCCGTCCTCTCATGCGGACGGGAACGATCCCCCCCCCATGACGATCACCTCATAAACGATCTCCCAGGCGATCACCTCATGACGAACGGGAACGATCACCATGAATCGTTCGTCACACATGCGAGGAGATCGTCATGTGGGGGGATGGAATGGGGAAGAGAGTTTCCGTCCGCCTCTGTCGCATTGCGCGATGACGTGGCACGATCCCCCAGGCGTCCAGAAGTTACCGACGGTTAATCAGGTTGGGGGTAGGGGTATGACGACCGGCAAGCGGAGCCTGACCATGGCGGCGGTGGCCCTGGTCTGCGCGGTGACCGCGCTGGGGGCACCCGGCATGGCCTACGCGAGCGCCGCGGAACCGGACCCCGCACCGAGCCCGACGGCCCCCTCGGCGAGCCCGGCCCCCTCAGCGAGCCCGGCCCCCGTGAGCAACGAGGAGCTTGAAGTCGTCCGCGAGAAGCTGGACAAGCTCTACCACGACGCGGCGGTCGCCACGGACGTGTACAACGCGGCGGAGGAGAAGGCCGAAAAGCAGTCCGCCGAGATCGTCGAGCTGGCCCGCGAGATCGTCAAGGGCCGGGAGAAGCTGGACAAGTTGAAGGACCTGATGGGCGCCGCGGCCCGCGCCCAGTACCGCGGTGGCGGCCTCCCGCCCGAGGTCCGGCTCTGGCTGAGCAACAACCCGCAGGAGTTCCTCGACAGCGCCGGCCGAGTGCACCAGGGGCAGCAGGCGTCCCAGGGCCTGCTCGCCGAAATGAAGCGCACCCAGGAGGACTTGGAGCAGTACGCGCGGGACGCCTCCGACCAGTGGAAGAAGCTGGAGGAGAACCGGAAGGCGAAGGCCAAGGCCCAGAAGAAGATCGAGAAGCAGATCGCCGCCGCGGAGAAGATGGAGTCCGAGCTGGAGCAGGAGGAGCGCGAGCGGCTGGCCGAGCTGGAGGAGGAGGCCGCCTACGAGGCGCAGTCCACCTGGCTGAGCTCCGGCGTCCTCGACGACATCGACGGCAAGTCCTCCACGCCGGGCAAGACGGCCGTGCAGTTCGCGACCGACCAGATCGGCAAGCCGTACGAGTGGGGCGCCGAAGGCCCCGGGACGTACGACTGCTCGGGTCTCACCTCTCAGGCCTGGATCGCGGCCGGCACGAACATCCCCCGCACCTCCCAGGAGCAGTGGAGGCAGCTCAAGCACATCGACATCAAGGACATGCGCCCCGGCGACCTCATCATCTACAACCCGGACGCCAGCCACGTCGCGATGTACATAGGGGACGGCGCGATGGTCCACGCCCCCCGCCCGGGGCGCACGGTGACGATCGCGGGCGCGGGTTCGATGCCGATCCTGGGGGTCGTACGACCGGACGCGTGATCCCCGGCCAACGGGGCATCCCCCACACGCGCCAAGCCGACCCAAAGGCGGCAAAACCGCGTCAACCACCCAAGGGTGCCCTCGGCCGCACGTCACGTGACTCACCCCACGTGACCCACCGCACGTTCGCCGCGCCGAGCAACCCCGCGCACGTGAGATTCGTCATTCCCGTGGAGGGCCACGCCATGTCCAAGTGCGTTACCGGATGCGGCATATGACGGGGGCCCTTGGCCGGACGGCGCGCGGCGGAGCATTCCATTGCGGCGCCGACGACCGCTATGGTCCCGGTCGGTGGTTCGAGGCCTCGTCCCACCGTGCCCTCGGGGGGAGGGAAGGAACCCAAGCCGATGCCCGTACCCGTACCGCGGCAGAGAGCGATCCCGGCCGTGGAGAGTGGTCGGGCGCACACCGTGTCCGCACCCAGCGGCCCACCGCAGGGCCCGCCCCGGGGCCCGTCCCAGGGCCCGTCCCGGGAGGAGGCGGACCGGAGCGCCATGCCCACCGCCACCCCTGCCGACAGCAACACCAACCTCACCGTCCTGCTGATCGAGGACGACCCGGCGGGTTCCCTCAGCGTGCCCGAACTGCTCGACTCCGCGGGCAAGCCGATCCGCGTACGCACCGCCCGCAACCTCACCGAGGCCGGGCGACTGCTCACCGACGACGTCAACTGCATCCTGCTCGACCTCGCACTGCCGGCCCCGGGCCGCGCGGGAGACAGAGCCGACAGGGCCGACAAAGCCGATAGATCCGACAGGGCTGACGGCGCCGACGGAGTGGTGGCCGACGAACTGGCCGTGCTCAAGCACGTACTGAAGCTCGCGCCCCGGCACGCCGTACTCGCGCTCACCGCGTCCGGCGACGCCGAGCGGGGCGCGGAGGCGGTGCGCGTGGGCGCGCAGGACTATCTGTTCCGGGACGAGCTGGACGGGCGGCTGCTGAGCCGGGCGATCCGGTACGCGGTGGAGCGGAAGCGTTCCGACAGGGCCGAGCGACGGCTCACCGAGTCCAAACTGCGGGCCCAGGAGAACGCCCGCCTGGAGCGCGGCCTCCTGCCCACGCCCCTCCTGGAGGGCTCCACGCTCCGCTTCGCCGCCCGCTACCGCCCGGGCCGTTCCCGCGCCCTGCTCGGCGGCGACTTCTACGACACCGTCCGCACCCCCGACGGCACCGTGCACGCCATGATCGGCGACGTCTGCGGGCACGGCCCCGACGAGGCGGCGCTCGGCGTGGAGCTCCGGATCGCCTGGAGGGCGCTGACGTTCGCGGGGCTGTGCGGCGACGAACTGCTCTCCACCCTCCAGCGCGTCCTGGAGCACGAGCGCGAGAACGACGAGATCTTCGCGACCCTCTGCACGGTCGACATCGCGCCGGACGGCCGCAGCGCGGGCCTGTGCCTGGCCGGCCATCCGTCCCCGCTGATCGCCCGCCCGGGCCGCCCGGCCCAGCTCCTGCCGTACGACAACAACGGCCCCGCCCTCGGTCTGCTCCCCCACGCCCGCTGGCCCCGCACCCAGATCGAGCTGGGTGCCGCCTGGAGCCTGATGCTCTACACCGACGGCCTCATTGAGGGCCGCGTCGGCGAGGACGGCGAACGCCTCGGCCAGGACGGCATGGTCGACATGATCCGCCGCCAGCTCGCCCAGGGCCTGAGCGGCGAGGAACTCCTGCGGGCGGCGGTGAACGAGGTCCGCGACCTCAACGGCGGCGAACTGACGGACGACGTGGCGGTGCTCCTGCTGGACCGCTCGGACCGCGAGGGTTACGAGGGTTAGCGGTCACCGGCGGCACGCGTACGCGCGGCCGCCGTACTCATAGCCGTGAAAGGAGCCGCACAAGCCGCGCACGACCGTCGTCGCACTAGTACTCGTACTCGAAGGTCACGGCTCGAAGGTCAGGGCCTCGGTCACCGACCGCCGTTGTACGGCCCGTACGGCCCGTCGCTGCTCGAACCGCGGCGGCCGCCACCGCCCCCGCCCGAGATCTGCCGGATGGCGGGCCGGACGTCCACGAAGAAGACGATCGTGGCGATGAGGCCCGCGATCTGCAGGAAGAGGAACGGCACGAACAGGTTCACGGCGACCGTGACGCCCAGGATGATCAGCCAGAACATCTTGCTCTGCTTGTCGGCGGCGCGATACGCGTCTTCGCGCGCCATCGCGGCCATGACCAGCGCCACCACGGCGAACACCAGCATGGCGAGAAAGATCAACGACATGAAGCCGCTGAATGCCGTCAACAGCACAATGCCCACCACCCGCGTCGATTCGTCTTACGGCCACCGTACCCGGAGAACGGGTCGGGCACCCCAAAGGTGCCCGACCCGTTGCCGTACTGCGGCGTACTGCTCGCCGTCCGGGACTTACTTCGCCGGAGGCGTCGTCTTCTTCGCGGTGGTCTTCCTGGCCGGGGCCTTCTTCGCCGCGGTCTTCTTGGCGGGGGCGGGCTCGGCCTGTGCCTGGGCCGGCTTCTCCTCCGCCTTCTCCTCCTTGACCTCGACGGGCTCCGACTTCGGCTCGACGGCGACCGCGAGCTCCTCGATCTCCTCGGCGGCCTCGCCGCGCCAGGTCTTCACGGTCTGCTCACCGTGCTCGGCGACCTTCTCGTAGGTCTCACGGGCCTTCACGGCGTACTCGGCGGCGACGCCGACACTGCGCAGGGCGATGTCCTGGGCGGTCTCGCCGAGCCTCTTCAGGTCGGTGTCGAGGGTGCCGATGAACTCGGTGACCTTGGTCTGGAAGGTCTCCTGCGTCTCCTTGACGCGGGCGGAGGCCTTCTCCTGGGTCTCCTTCACCCGAGCGGTCGCCTTCTCCTGGACGGCCTTCGGGTCGGTGTGGCGTACGGCGTCGATGCGGGCCGGGGCCTCGGCGCGCAGCTGCTCGACCAGGGTGGGCACCTTCTTGGCCTGCTGGAGGGCGAGGTCGGCGGTGCCGGCCGCGAAGTAGAGGGGGGTCGGGTCACTGAGGGTCTTACGCAGGTCTTCGGTGATGGCCATGGCGATGGTCCTCCGGATTTGCTTTCAGCTGAGGGTTTTGTAGTGGTCCGCCCACAGAGCGTAAGCCCTGTCCGCTATGTCTATTGCGCTGTCCACTGCGCCTACCGCCTGCTTACCGTCTGCCGGTCAACTGGCCGTCTGCTGCGAACCTGCATCGCTGCCGTCGGCCGTGCGGGGGCCGGGGCCGGCGGTTTTCTGGGCGTTCTGGGTATCCGCCACGCTCTGAGCGTCCTGCGGGTCCTGCCCCTCGCCCATCTGGGCGATCTCGGTCCCGTTCTCCTTGCGGAAGGACTCGTAGATCTGGAGCAGAACCTGTTTCTGCCGCTCGTTGAGCGTGGGGTCGGCGAGGATGACGGCGCGTGTCTCCACCTCCTCACGATCCCGCTCCGCATCGAGGATCCCGGCGCGGACGTACAACGTCTCGGCGGAGATCCGCAGCGCCTTCGCGACCTGCTGCAACACCTCCGCGCTCGGCTTGCGCAGCCCGCGCTCGATCTGACTCAGATACGGATTGGACACCCCGGCGGCATCGGCGAGCTGCCGCAACGACAGCTGCGCGTTCCGCCGCTGTTCGCGCAGGTACTCACCGAGATTGCCGACGTTGAGCGATGCCATGCCTCCACCTTGCCGCACCCCTGCTAACTATTGCAAGCAGCCGCTTGCAAAAGTGTGCCACGCCACTTGTGGGCCGTTGATGTGACTTCCAGCGTTAGCTGTCACATTTCAGCGCTTGTTGTCACTGCTGTGACTTACGCGCTTCACTTGGTGGCTTTGTCCACGAGAGCCGACAGCACCTGGACACGAGACAGTCCATGGCTTCGGGCAGCGCGGGCCCCTGCCGAGTTGGCAGGGGCCCGCGGCATAAACAGCAGAGGAGCGCCGGGACCTGCCCTCGACGAGCAGCATCCTGGCCAACATGGCTTACCGTCTGCTGATGGCCTGGCGGACCGGCCTCACTTCAGGTGCCGGGTGAAGAACTGGGCCGCGGCGTCCCCCGCGAACTGCGGGACGCCGGTGTGCCCGCCCATATTGGCGTGCAGGGACTTCTCCTTGGAGCCGAAGGCGTCGAACAGGTCCAGGGCCGCCTGCCGGTCGTTCCCTTCGTCGTCCCACTGCAGCAGGACGTGCAGCGGAATGGTGACCTGGCGGGCCTCCTCGAACATGGCGCGAGGCACGAAACTCCCGGCGAAGAAACCGGCGGCCACGATGCGCGGCTCGACCACCGCAAGGCGAACGCCGATGGAGATCACTCCCCCCGAGTACCCGACCGGGCCGCCGATCTCGGGCAGCGGCAGGAGGGCGTCAAGGGCGGCCTGCCATTCCGGGACCGCCTTGTCGACGAGCGGGAGGATGAGGGCGGCGATGATCTCGTCGCTGACCGGATCGCCGGCTTCCATAGCCCGGCGCAGGTCGGCGCGGGCCTGCTCGGCGGCGGCCCAACGGGGCCGGTCACCGCTCCCGGGAAGCTCGATGGTGGCCGCGGCGAAGCCATCCGCCGCGGCGTGCCGGGCCCGCGCCACCAGTCGGGGGTACATCTTGTGCAGTCCGAGCGGGGGGTGGCCGAGCAGGATCAGCGGCGCCGGTGCGGATGCGGATGCGGGCGTCCACAGGATGCCGGGGACCTCGCCGAGGGTGAATTCGCGTTCGAGGACGCCGTCGTCGAGGCGCTGTTCGGAAGCGAAGTGAAGGGCCATGGTCGTGCCTTTCGGGAGTGCGCTTGAACGGCGCTCCCGGACGACCTATCGTCCGACCGTGACCCCGGAGGAGAGCACCCATGTCGATACTGTGTTCACGGGTACCACCTCCTCGTTCTCTCGCACGGCCTCCGCGAAAGTAGCAGCGGCCGCCGTGGTCCGCCAATCGGTTTTTGCGCGGGCTCCGTGGCCGGATGCCAAGGAGTCGGAACACTACGCAGAGCTACTTGGGGCCTCATCGCGGCTTCCCGAGGCGAGGCCCTGCGACGGCGGGGCGCGCTGGGGGCGCTGTCGTTTCTCATGAACATCGAACACGACGCGCCGCCGACGCCTCCCAATCTCGTGTACTGGTGCTGTCGGTTCTCGTGAACAAAGCCAACTTGGCGAGTGAGCAGTTGGCCTGGCGGGGCTGAGCTCTCTGATTGGCGAGCTGAGCATTACGGCTGGTGAGCGAGTTGATCTCTGTTTGGCGACGGTATCTGCAGATGTCGCTGCAGAGCGGGTGCATAGGATCGCCGGCATGACGCTGCGACCTGTCCTGGTGAACATAAAGGCTCTTGCTGACTCGGCGGTCGGCCGGTTCTGGGCGGAGGCGCTCGGCTGGAGTGTCACCGGCGAGGGTTCGGGCGCGGCCGCCGCCAAACCCGTCGGCTTCGATTGGCTGGACCCGGTCGGCGTATGCATCGACGTCATTGCCGTCCCGGAACCCAAGACGGCAACAAAGAATCGTGTGCACGTCGATCTCGCCACCACCTCTGCGGCCCATCAGGCGGAGTTGGTCGCGCGCCTTGAAGCTCTCGGTGCGACGCCCGCCCACGTGGGCCAGGGCGACGTGCCGTGGACGGTCCTCGCCGACCCGGAGGGCAATGAGTTCTGCGTGCTGGAGCCTCGGGAGATGTACCGGGACACCGGGCCGATCGCCGCGGTGGTGGTCGACTGCGCGGATCCGCGGGCCATGGCCCGGTTCTGGGACGAGGCGATGGACTGGACCCTGCACGAGGTGACCGACGACCATGCGGTGTGGCGCTCGGCCAAGGGTGTCGGCCCGTACCTTGAGTTCCTCCGCTCGCCCGACGTAAAGACTGTGCCGGACCGCGTCCATCTTGACCTGGTGCCGGACCCCGGTGACGACAAAGCAGCGGAGGTGGCCCGGCTGCGGGCCCTCGGCGCCACCGACCTCGACGTTGAAGTTTCCCCGTGATCTTGGACACTCGTTGGAGGAGCGGGCAACGTGCAGCACCCGGCACAACAGAACGATCGGGTAGTTCGCCTTCTCCGCATGGATGAACCGGCACAACTCGCTCACCGGTC
>NZ_JBSFUU010000072.1:0-51788 GCF_053591955.1 Streptomyces sp. NPDC002845
CTGGCTGTTCTCCGCGCCACCGTCATCCCGATGCCCCGCCGCGACCTCGACCACGTCCTGCACTGGTCCGCCTGGCGCCGCCGGCACCAACACCGCGCTACCGCCTGCCACCGGCACTGGAACAACGTCACCGCGGCGGCGACTACGTAACCCGACGACCAAGATCAAGACTTACAGCTGCCGTGACTGTTCAGCAGAGATGACGAAGGTCCGCGGCGCGCCTCTGTCCAGGGCGTGCCGCGGACCGTCGTCCCCCGTCAGCGAGTGCCGACCGCCGCGCGGACGGCCCGTCGGGCCAGCTGGCAGTCGTCGTGCAGCCGCCTGAGCAGCAGCCGTTGTTCCTCGCCGGACGGCGCAGCACTCGGGTGGGCCGGTCCCGGTGCCGCCGGGGTCGCGTCGTGCATCGAACGCTGCACGGCTGTCTCGTAGGTACGGATCTCACGCGTGAGGACGAGCATCAGGTTCACCAGGAACGCGTCGCGCGCCGCCGGACCGGCCGACTGGGCGAGCTGACTGATCTGGCGCCGCGCGACCGAGGCGTCCCCGAGCACGGCCCACAGCGTCGCCAGGTCGTAGCCCGGCAGGTACCAGCCGGCGTGCTCCCAGTCCACCAGCACTGGACCGGCCGGTGAGAGCAGGATGTTCGCCAGCAGGGCGTCGCCGTGGCAGAACTGGCCCATGCCTTGGCGGCCCGCCGCGTGCGCGATGCCGTGCAGCAGCTTCTGGAGATCGCCCATGTCCCGGTCCGTGAGCAGTCCCAGCTCATGGAAGCGGGAGATCCGCTCCGCGTAGTCCAGCGGGGCCGCGAAAGTCCCCGCCGGGGGCCGCCACGCGTTCAGCCGGCAGATCGCGCCCAGCGCCGCCCGGATGTCCGCGCGGGGCGGGGCCTCCACGGGATGCCGCTGGAGGGCGGCCACCCGGCCCGGCATCCGCTCGATCACAAGGGTGCAGTTGTCCGGGTCCGCCGCGATCAGCCGTGGCACCCGGACCGGCGGCCGGTGCCGTACGAAGCTGCGGTACGTGGCTATCTCGTGCCGGACCCGCTCCGCCCAGATGGGGGACTGGTCCAGTAAACACTTGGCGACGGCCGTGCTGCGTCCCGTCGTCCCGACGAGGAGCACGGAGCGGCCGCTGCGGCGCAGCACCTGTACCGGAGTGAACTCCGGGCAGATGCGATGCACCGAAGCGATCGCGGTGCGCAACTGGGCGCCCTGAGGGCCGGACAAGTCGAGTCTCCCGCTGAGCGGCTGGGTGCCGAGCCCGGGAACGCGCCGCGCCGGTCCGCCACCGAGCACGGGGGCCGCCGGGCGCGCGGGGTCGAGATAGGGGCCGCTGCCCGCCGGGCGGGGACGCGGCGACCGGGGCGGAGCGGACACGGAGGACGATGCTGCGTACATGGGCGGTACAGATCCCTTCGTGTGCCTGCGAGTTACGCGCTACCCGCCCCGGCCGCCGTGGCGCACCCTGGGGAATGCTCCTGCGGCGACCGGGTCGGGGTGGCGCGTTCCTACCTGACACCGGATGCCCACTGGCACACCATCTGGCGCACCCTGGCGAAGCCTGGCGAATAGTCCCGCAGCATCTGACAGGGGGTTACTGTCAACTCAGCCGAGTACCTGGGGGCTTGACGTGAGCGGACAACCCAACACCCGTCTGGCGGACCTGTTCGGCCTGGCCGGCTGGTCCAAGGGCGAGCTCGCGAGGCTGGTCAACCGGCAGGCGGCGGCCATGGGCCACCCCCAGCTGGCGACCGACACCTCGCGGGTGCGGCGGTGGATCGACAGGGGAGAGATCCCGCGCGATCCGGTGCCGAGGGTGTTGGCGGCGCTGTTCACCGAGCGTCTCGGCCGTGTCGTGACCATTGAGGATCTCGGTCTGGTCCGGCACGGGCGCGCGGGAAAACGGCAGGGCGGCGGGAACATCGAGCATCCCGACGGAGTGCCGTGGGCGCCCGAACGGACCGCCGCGGTCCTCACCGAATTCACGGGAATGGACCTCATGCTCAACCGACGCGGCTTGGTGGGCGCGGGTGCCGCGCTCGCCGCGGGATCAGCACTCAGCAGTGCCATGTACGACTGGCTGCACACCGATCCGGCCCTCACTTCCGACGCTCCCCGATTCGACCAACCCCTGCACGCCGATCCCGCCGGGTTCGACCGATACGAGGCCGCCCCCATCGGGTGGCAGGAGATCGAGGAACTGGAGCGTTCGGTCGAGGTGTTCCGGGCCTGGGACGCAGCCCGCGGCGGCGGGCTGCAACGCAAGGCTGTGGTGGGACAGCTCAACGAGGTGGGAGGCATGCTCTCCTACCGTCACCCCGACCCTCTGCAGCGGCGCCTGTGGGGCGTCGCCGCCAACCTCGCCGTCCTCGCGGGCTGGATGTCGCACGACATCGGCCTGGAGCCCACGGCACAGAAGTACTTCGTCATCGCCGCCCACGCCGCGCGCGAGGGAGGTGACCGGCCCCGCGCCGGGGAGGCGCTCTCCCGCGCCGCCCGCCAGATGGTGCACCTGGGCCGGCCCGACGACGCACTCGACCTCATGAAGCTCGCCAAGTCCGGTTCCGGCGACGAGGTGCTGCCGCGCACCAGGGCCATGCTCTACACCATCGAGGCCTGGGCACAGGCGTCCATGGGCAAGGGCCAGGCCATGCGGCGCACCTTGGGCGAGGCGGAGGAACTCTTCGTCTCCGACCGGGGCGATGTACCGCCACCGAGCTGGATGCAGATGTTCGACGAGGCGGACATGCACGGCATGCAGGCCCTCGCGTACCGCACCCTCGCCGAACACGAACCGGGCGCGGCTCTCATCGCGCAACGCCATGCGAAGGAGGCGATCGAGCTGCGGCAGGAGGGCCGGGACCGCTCGATGATCTTCGACCACATCTCGCTGGCGTCGGTCTGCTTCATCGCCGACGACCCCGAACAGGCGGCCGGCTACGCCCGCCTGGCCCTGTCCTCGATGGGATCCAACTCCTCCCACCGCACCTGGGACCGGCTGCGCGAGATGTACCGGCTCACCGCGCAGTACTCCGGCTACCCGAGGATCCAGGACCTGCGTGACGAGATCAAACTGGCGCTGCCCAGGCCGAAGGGCGGCAACAGCGCGCGGGTGTAGTCGGCGCGTGTGTATCAGTCGGAGGTCCCGGTTCAGCCAACCCTGGCGACGAGCACGCAGGCGTCGTCCTCGCGCTCGGTCTCGCCGAACTCCTCGACAACTGTCCGTACGCAGTCCTGCGCCGAGCGGGCTCCGCCGAAGCGCGGGGCCAGGTCGAGCAGCCTCTGGACGGCCGCCGTTCCTCCTTGAGGCACCAGTCCGTCGGTGTGCAGGAGCAGCAGGTCGCCCTGTTCGAGGGTGACCTCGGCCTGCCCGTAGGCGGCTCCCGAGGTCGCCCCGAGCAGCACGCCGTCCGGTGCTGTCAGCACGCACCCCGTCCCGTCGCGGAACAGCAGCGGGGCGGGGTGTCCTGCCCGCGCCCAGGTGAGGGTGCGACTCCGGGGCCGGTAGCGGCAGCAGACGGCGCTGCCGAGGGCCGGCTGCACGGTGGCATCGAGCAACTGGTTGAGCCAGCCCATGAGCTGGGCCGGCCTCGCGCCCGCCACAGCCATGCCACGTACGGCGCCGATCAGCGTCGCCATGCCCGAGGCGACCGCCACGCCGTGCCCGGTGAGGTCGCCGATGCTCAGCAGTGTCTCTCCGTCGGGCAGTTCGAGGGCGTCGTACCAGTCACCGCCGATCAGCGCGCTCGTCGAGGACGGCAGATAGCGGGCCGCCAGGTCCAGCGTCTGCGGACCCTGCCGCGGGAGCCGCAGGGAGCCGCGCCACGGCGGCAGCACAGCCTCCTGCAGCTCGACCGCGAGCCGGTGCTCGGTCTGGGCGATGTGCCGCTCACGTTGCAGCGAGTCACGGGTCTCGCGCACCGTCCGCTGGCTGCGCCGCAGTTCGCTGACGTCCCGCAGCACGGCCCACATCGAGGCGGTACTGCCGTCGGCGTCGAGCACGGGTTCGCCCATCATGTGCACCGTCCGCACCCCGCCCTCGGGGCGCACGATCCGGAACTCCCCGTCGATCGGCCTCGCGTCGATCAGACAGTCCGTCACCATCGCCGTCAGCCGGGACCGGTCCTCGTCCAGCACCAGCGACGGCAGCTCGTCCAGGGTGAGCGCCGGGGCGGCCGGGTCGCGGCCGAGGATCTGGTACAGCTCCCCGGACCAAGTCGCCTCGTCCGTCAGCAGATTCCACTCGGCACTGCCGACCCGGCTGAGCAGCGACCCCCGCCGGGGCTCGGCCGACGCGGCCGGTACCTCCGGCATGCCGGGAGCGGCTTTGGCGGGTTCGGCCGGTGATACGGGGGGCGGACCGTCCCGCAGCTGTGCCAAGTGCTCGTCCACATCGCTGAGCTGATGCAGCGCCAGATCGCACAGCGCGCGCTGCCATCGGCCCTCCGGGTCGGTACCGTCCGCGGGCGCGTCACGCCGTACGGCGTCCACGTCGCCCCGCAGCCGCCGCGTCTGCGAGATGAGCGCGTCGACCGTGCCGCGACCGGGCGGCTGGGCGGCGGAGCGATCCGCAGAGAGATGGGACGGCATGACGTACTCCGATACGGGACGGTACGACCAAGGCTGACGGAAGGACCGGTTACGACTGTTGCACAGCCTGCGACGCGCTGTAAGGGATTTGGCAACACGCGATGCGTAGATGCATCTGGCATATGCCGCAGTCCTTGCGAATGGAACGAGTGGCATCGATGCGGTACGCGTCCACGGTGCTCAAGTAGTAGGGCACGTACGCGACTTGACGGGTTGACGGAGTGATCCGACGCCACTCTCAGGCTTGCGTTCGAGGGTCATGTGTGCGACGGCGTCGTGGCTACGGAGCGTGGCATGCGCGGATGGGCCGCGCCAGTGCCGAGCCGAGTGGCCCACGGGTCCGGTGGGACTCGCACGCGATGTCCGGGCGGTGATATGGGTCACATTGGTCAATCCGGGAAAGCGCGTGCTGCGAAAACCCTCCGCAAGGCCGAACAGACATACCGGCAACCCCGGCCGGCCGTCACCCGAAGCGGAGTCCCTCATGCACATCACCCTGGAGCAGTCCGCCCGTCCCCGCCTGGTCACCGCCGAGGAGCGGGAGCTACCGGTGCCCGCCACCCTGCGCTACGACTCCGGCGACCCACTCGCCGTGCACATCGACTTCCCCGCCGATGTCGCCCTGGAGGGCGAGAGCGTGACGTGGACCTTCGCCCGCACCCTCCTGGAGGAGGGCCTGCGCACCCCCGCCGGGACCGGTGACGTGCGCATCCGGCCGTGCGGCCGCTCCCTCACCGTCGTGGAACTCCACTCGCCCCACGGCCTGGCCCTGACCCGGTTCGACACCCCGGCCCTCCGCGGCTTCCTCCTCCGTACGTACGCCGTTGTCGCGTCCGGGAGAGAAGACCTGGACGGGGCCGTCGACCGCGGTCTGACCGTCCTGCTCGGCGGAGTCTGACGCGCGGCCGTCGAGCCACGGGCGCCATCGCCCTCAGTAGCGCAGGACTCCCGCGATTCCGTCCGCGTCGCCGAGCGTGCCGTCGGGTACGAAGCGGACCTCGGCGCCCGTGTCCAGGCAGCGCTCGACGATCTCGTCCACGACGTCCTCGCGGGTGTCGAGGTCGCCGCTGTCGGCCGGGACGAGGTGGTCGCCGCCGTCGTCGCGGACCGTGACGCGGTAGTTCTCCTCGACGGCGAGCAGGCGGATGCGGCCCTCCTCCGCGTTCTGCCAGACCTCGTCGACGCCGGCGGCGAACTCCTTGCGCCCGCGGGCGGTTTCGAGCTCCCGGGCCACGGAGGCGACGTTCTTCCGGGTCTCGGCGTCGACCACCGGCCGAATCGCCTGCCACACGGCATCCGCGGTGCTGTGCGCGAGACCGCCGTGCGGGATGTGGGTGGCCTCCTTGGAGGCGGAGGCGGTGCCGACCTCGTCGAGGGCCGACAGCGCGGCGGTCTCGCCCGTGACGTACAGAGGCCGGGGCCGCTCGCGCAGCAGGGCGGCCATCGCGGTGTCGGCGTCGCGCAGGAAGCGGCGGGTTCCCTCGTCGAGGAAGGTGCTCGGCACGTCGCCGACCCGCTCCTCGCGCTCGACGTCCCAGTTCTCCGGGCGCCGGTTCAGCGGAAACCCTCCGGTGCGCTCCTCCACGACGCGATCGACGCCGCCGTTCCAGAGGGTGACCCGGTCGATGGAGACCGACAGGACCCAGAACGGCTGCTCGGCGGCCTGCGCGGCCACCAGGTTGCGGGTGAGGAAGGTGTCCGACAGCACCACCCGTTCGGGCACCGTGCGGGCCAGCGACCAGACCTGGTGCTCGCCGGGCGCGGCGAAGATGACCAGACCGTCCTCGGTGTGCCCCAGGTCGACCTCCGCGAGGGCGAGGTCGAGCTGCTGGGCGACGTCGTTGCGCCGCTCCCGGGTGACCGAGGGATCGGCCTCCAGCTTTTTCTTCGCCTTGGCCAGCACATTGCGCAGCCGGACGGGATCCTGCGCGTTGTCCGGCTCGCGGCGGTGCGTCGGAGCCAGCACGGACACGGCGGGGTACGGCCGCGGTCGGCGCAGTTCGATGAGGGTCGCGGGACTGAGAGCGTGCTCCATGACTTCACGATAGGACCGATTCGCGTATCGGGCATATGGGGCGCCGGAGGCTCGGCAGCCCTTACTTCGGTGCGTTCTCCAGTGCTTTGTCGGAGGCGGCCATCGACGGCTTCCACCAGGTCGTCACCGGCTCCCAGACCAGTACGGCGTCACCCGCGCCCAACTGCTCCGCCGTGAAAGTGCGGCCGTAATAGGCCGGGTTGGCCGAGACGGTGATCGTGTCCACGCTGCGGGCCTGAGGGTCGGCGGGGTCGGCGATGGTGCGCACGGCCGCGTACGCCGACCTGCCCGCGCCGAGCCGGTACGGACCGCTCTCGCCCGCGGGCACCGGCAGGGCCGCACCGTCGAGGTCACCGAAGGTGACGGTGGGGATGCGGTCGACGGTGCAGGAGCGGGCCGCGCCGTTGGTGACGCTGATGTGCGCCACGGTCGGGTCCGCGGACTGCCGGGCCCGCACCGTGAGCACCTTCTCCGGGCAGACGGCGGGCTTCGTGGCGGCCGGAGCGGCGGAGGCGGCCGCGCCCGGCGGTACGGCCACGAGCAGCGCACCGGCAGCGGCGGAGAGGGCGACGGCGGAACGAATGCGCATGGGTTGACGCATGGGTTGAATCCCCCGGTTTCGGTAATAAGCGTTGCTTACAGCTCTGGTGTGCATAAAAGTGACGCACACCCAGTGTGACGCGCGGGCCGTACGAAGGGTGCCGGGCGTCCCCGTAACGGGGCCGGTACTCAGTCGTCGGGCCCGCAGGAACTCCCGTTGTCCGGAAGGGACCCGTACAGCAGGAAGTCGTCGACCTTCTGGTGTACGCACTTCGACGACGCGTACCCCGTGTGCCCCTCGCCCCTGTTGTCGAGGACGACGGCCGAGGAGCCGAGCCGCTTGGCGGTCTCCACGGTCCAGCGGTACGGCGTGGCGGGGTCGCCCCGGGTGCCGACGAGGAGCAGCTTCGGCGTCTCCACGTCGCGCACCTCCTCGCGTATGAAGTCGGTCCCCTTGGGGCGGCCGTAGCACATCAGCACCTGGGTGAGCCGGTACGGCCCGAAGACCGGGGAGGCGTGCTCGTACGAGGCGCGCAACCGGTCGATGTCCTTGACAATCCGGTCGGCGCTGGGGCGGTCGGGGTCGTCCGCGCAGTTGATCGCCATCAGAGCGGCCCAGAGGTTGTCGAAGGGAACCTCGTCCTCGTCGACGAGTCCGGCGTGACCGCCGGTGGGGCTCGGACTGGTCTGCCCGGTCGGCTCGGTCGGCTTGATCTGCCCGGTCAGTGCGTTCGGCGCGTTCGGTGTGCCAGGTGCGTTCGGTGTGTCGGGTGCTGCGATGCCGCCGCCCGCCAGCGCCATCACACCCCGCGTGTCGCCGTCCATGACGAGCAGGTTGAGGGCCTGGGTGAGCGCCGGCCACAACTGCTCGCTGTACAGGGCCTGGCTGATGGCCCCCACGAGGTCCTGGCCGGAGAACTCCTGCCCGAAGCCCGCCGGGACCGGGTACTCGTCCAGCGTCTCGACCAGCTTCACGACCTGCTCGCGGGCCGAGCGTGTGTCCTGGCCGAACGGGCACGTCACCTCCTCGGTGCACGCGTCGAGATAGCCCTCCAGCGCGGTCTGCTGGCCCTCGGCGCCCACCAGGCCCTGCTCGGACAGGGGTTCGGTGAGGGTGTCCACACCGTCCAGGACCATTCGCCCGACATTCTCGGGGAACTGCGCCGCGTACACCGCCCCCAGCCGCGTACCGTACGAGAAACCCAGGTAGTTGAGCTTCTCGTCACCGAGCGCCGCCCGCATCACGTCCATGTCCCGGGAGGTGTTGACCGTGCCGATGTGCGGCAGGACGGGACCCGAGTGCTCGGCGCACTCGTCGGCGGCCCGCCGCAACTGCCTGAGCGCGGCCCGCGGATCGCTCGTGGCCTCGCCGCCGTCCGGCGTCCGAAGGGTCGGGTCGGTGCCCTCACCGCAGCTGACGGGGGAGGAGCGGCCGACGCCGCGCGGGTCGAAGGCGACCACGTCGTAGCCGTTCGTGAGCCCCATGAACGCGTCGCCCCCATAGGCCAGTTGAGGAACTCCCGACCCGCCGGGGCCGCCGAAGTTGAGCAGCACCGAGCCGCGCGACTTGCCCGTGGCCCGGTAGCGCGCCAGGGCCAGGTCGAGCGTTCCGGCGCCGGGACGCGCGTAGTCGAGCGGAACGGTCACCTTCCCGCACCGCAGGTCCTTCGGCATCTCCTCACCGCACGGGGACCACTTGATCTTCTGCTCGTAGAAGCGGGACAGGTCGGGCTCGTCGGGGGACGTGGCCATCGACAGCAGCCCGGCCGGCGGCAGCGCGAGTGCCGCGACCGCGGCTGCGGCGAGCGAGCGGCGTCTGTGCGTGGACCGCATGCATGCCTCCAGGGATGCCCGGCCGCGGGTCGGGGATGCCCCCTGGATCACGATAAGCGGGCACCCGGGGCCACGCCTCTCGGCGAGTGGAACGACCGGATCAGCCGCACCCTGCGGACCGACGCGCCGCGTGGCCTGCGCGCGCGTCGATGCCGTACGGCGGTCTCGATGATCGTTTCAGTTCGACAAGCAGGACACTCGATGGGGTGAAAGCCCGATTAGCCATAACTCCGATGGTTCGCCCGCGTTCTCACCGGTGCGGGCGCTTGCCCGCGTCCATCTCTGGAAGGCAGGGAACCTATGAGACGGGTGACCCGAAATGGAGTGATCGCCGCGGCCGCCGCCTCGGGCGCGATGGCCCTGACCGTCCCGGCGTACGCCGACTCCACGGCCGACGGCGCCGCGGCGGACTCGCCCGGGCTGATCTCCGGCAACACCGTCCAACTCCCGGTGCAGGTGCCCGTGAACGTGTGCGGGAACACGTTGAACGTCGTGGGGCTCCTCAACGCGGCGGCCGGCAACACCTGCGCTCACGCGGACCGCGGCACCGAACAGCACGGCGGCGCCGAGGCGCCCGGCAGCGGTGGCGGAGCCGTCGCCGAGGGCGGCGGAAAGGGTTCGCCGGGCCTGCTCTCGGGCAACGGCGTACATCTCCCGGTCGATCTCCCGGTGAACGTCAGCGGCAACTCCGCCACCGTGGCCGGCCTCGGCAACGCGGCCATCGGCAACGAGGCGACGAACACCTCCGGCGGCATCCCCGACCGCCCCGACCGTCCCGGCCATCCCGGTGAGCCAGCCCCGAAGCCGCCGGTCCCGCCGAAGGCGGAGCATCCCCCGGCGCCGAACCCCGAGCCCCACACCGCACCGCCGCCCACGACGCCCTCCCTCGCCCACACGGGCACGGACCACACGGTCCCGGCCCTCGCCGCGAGCCTGGCCCTGGTGCTGGGCGGCGCCGCGATGCACAGGCGCTCTCGATCCGCGGTGCCCCGCTGACCCGCTGACCGCTCAGACAGCGCCGGGTGGGGCGACATCGCCGTTCAGAGCGCGTTACCCGGTGGTGTTGCCCCCTTCGGGCGTGGCGTACGGCGTCACGACCCCGGAGGCGGAGCCGGTGGCGGACCCGTCGTGGAACCGGCGGTGCAGGGCGCGCACCTCCTCGGCCAGTTCCGGCACCGGCCCCTCGACGGTCACGCCGGGCGCGACCTCGTGGATCGGAAGGGTCCGCACCGGAGGCGCGGGCACCCCCAACTCGGCCAGCCAGGACGCGAGTTGCTCGGAAGAGGCGACGTACACGATACGTCCGAGGCCCACCCAGCCGTGGGCGGCCGCGCACATCGGGCAGTGCTCACCGGACGTGTAGACGGTCGCCGCCGCCCGCTCCTCCGGCGTCAGACGGGCCGCCGACCAGCGGGCCAGCGCGAACTCCGGATGCCGGGTACGGTCGCCGCCCGCCACCCGGTTGTGGTCCTCGGCCAGGACCGTGCCGTCGGCACCGACCAGCACCGAGCCGAACGGTTCGTCGCCGGCCGCCAGGGCTTCGGCCGCCAGCTCCACACAGCGCCGCAGGTACCGCAGCTCGGAGTCGTCCACCATGTCGTACGCACCCTTCTGGCGATCTCGTGACCCTCTGAACCTACGACGAAGTCTTGTGACCTTGCGGCGTGATGTGCAGAGGGGGCGGGTTATGCCGTTGCCCGGTGGGGCCCCAGGTGATGAAGTGACTGTATGGATCACAGTGGTGTGTTGGCCCTGTTTGACCGGGACATGCGAGAGAACGCGCGGCCGGACGCGCCCGGCGCGCGGATCGAGCGCGCCGACGGAGTGGTACGGCAGGTCACCGTCGACGAGCACGGTTGGAACGGGGTGCTCTGGTCGGACCTGGACGAGGCGATCGCGGACGCGGCGATCGACGCACAGATACGCTACTTCGCCGGGCTCGGCCGGGAGTTCGAGTGGAAGCTGTACGGGCACGACCTGCCCGTGGACCTCGGCAAGCGGCTCCGGGCGGCCGGGTTCACCGCCGAGCCCGAGGAGACGCTGATGATCGCCGAGTTCGGCGAGATGAACCTCGACGCCGAGCCGCCCGAGGGCGTCACCCTGGTCCCGGTGACCGACGCGGCCGGGGTCGATCTGGTCGCTGACGTCCACGCACAGGCCTTCGGCCGGGACAGCTCGCGCATGCGCCGCCGGCTCCTCGCCCAGCTGGCCGCCGACCCCGATACGGTCGTCGCCGTCGTGGCGCTGGCCGACGGCAGGCCGGTCAGCGCGGCCCGCATGGAGCTGATCGCCGGCACCCGCTTCGCCGGCCTGTGGGGCGGCGGCACCGTCGAGGGCTGGCGCGGCCGCGGCATCTACCACGCCCTGGTCGCCCACCGCGCCCGCGTCGCCGCCGAGCGCGGCTACCGCTACCTCCAGGTCGACGCCACCAGCCAGAGCCGCCCCATCCTGGAACGCCTGGGCTTCGCGGCACTGACGACCACGACGCCGTACGTCTCGCCTCCGGCACCGTAAAGGCGCGAAAGGCGCACCCCCCTCGGACACCGAGCACGGCTTGCCGCCCCGGCGGCCGAGCCGGTGCCTCGCGACGGTTGTGGGCCCGTCGTGCGCGGAACACCGGCCCCGCTCGCCGTACGCCACCTGTGGGCGTCAGCGCCGCCCCTTCAAGCGGTCGAGCGCCGCGACGCCCACTGCCGCGAGGCCGATCTGGATGAGCCACTCGCCCCAGTCGACCCCCTTGGTCTCGGCCACGTCGAACCCCTGGGCGATCGCGGTACCGAGCAGTGCGGCCGCGATGCCGACGAGGATGGTCCACAGGACGCCGATGCGCTGACGTCCCGGCACGACCAGGCGGCCGAGTATGCCGATGACGGTGCCGATGATGATGGCACTGATGATGCCGGAGATCTCCATCTCCACCCCTTTTCGTAGGGACCCGCACTTATGCGTGTTCCCGCTGGAGGCGGGTACAGTCCGTTCCGTCGGAGGCCGTTCGTCATCGATCCGTCCGGTCCGCCGGCCCCGGCCCGTCGCGGTGGCTCCAGATCCTCAGTACGACCTCGCGCCCCTTGGACGTACGCACCACGGGATCGTCGTCGGTCAGCTCGAACCCGGTCGCCTTGGCGACAGCTTCGCTGGCCGTGTTCCCCTCCTCGATGGACAGCACCACGCGCCGCGCACCCGTGTGCCGTACGGCGTACTCCGTCACCAGCCGGACCGCCTTGGAAGCCAGGCCCTTGCCGCGATGGGCGGGTCCGACACCGTAGGCGATCTCGATGTCCCGCTCGTCGGCCGCACCGCGGAACAACATGACTTCGCCCAGGGGTGGTTGACCGTCCGTGGTGATGGCCAACTGCACAGCGCGTTCCTCCGCCCGTTTCTGGCGGGCCGCGGCGATGTACGCGTGGGCGGCCTCGGTGTCGAACGGCGAGACCACCGGCGTCCACCGGTCGATCTCGGGGTCGTCGTACACCGCGACCATGGCCTGGACGTCGTCATCGGCCCACTCGCGCAGCCGCACGCCGTGGCCTTCGAGCCGGAAGGGCGAAGGGAAGGTCAAGGGCAGTTCGCTGTCCATGAGTTGATCCTGCCGCAGGCCGACTTCGTCTCGTCCGCCGGTGGCGAAGCCCGGATCCCCGGCGCATCGCACCGCCTTCCGGATCTCCGTGGCCGGATCCCCCTCGTGGTAGGGCCGCTCCGACGTCTCGATGCCGTCCAGGAAGTCCTGGTATCGGACTGCGTACGCGAGGTGCGCCAGCGGTTCGGCGAGCGCGAGGGCGCGGACCGGGTCGCTCGACGGCGCATGGGTCCGCCATGCGTCGGCCCAGGCGTCGACGGCCGTCGCGCGCACCGGCTCGGGGAGGAAGTCGTGCAGGCGCAGGACGTCCAGGACGGGGTTGCCCCAGAAGGCGTCGGCGAAGTCCACGACGACCGGCGGCCCGCAGTCCGCACGCCAGTTGCCGGGATGAAAGTCACCGTGCACGACCGTGTCCGGCAGACCGCACTGAGCGAGCAGGGCCCAGCCGTCGGCCAACTCCAGTGCCGTGGCGCGCTCCTGGGCGGTGATGCCCAACGGGACCGCACCGTCGAGGAGTCGACGGACGCGTGCGGCCAAGGTGCCGTCCCGTCCGTCCCGGAGCCCGGTCGGCCACCGGGACGCCAGGGCCGCCTGCGCGGCGACGAAACGGCGGACCCCGGCCTCGACCGTCGCGGGCGAGGCCTGCCAGCAGTCCTCGCCGGGGATGTGCTCCATGAGGACGCGCCGCTCGCCGGAGCCGAGGACGGTCGGCACCAGGCCCGGGTCCACGCGGGCGAACTCCGCGATGACGGCGGCCTCGTCGGCAGCGAAGTGCGGTGTCGCCTTGAGCCAGACCGGCCCCCGCTCGGTGGGCAGCCGGAACAGCCCGGCCAGGTTCCACGTACGCCGCTGCTCGACCGGACCGCTCACCGGCCGGCCCGCCGCGGCCAGCGTCCCGGACGCCCAGCCGAGCAGCTCCCGCAGGCCGTCGGCCCGGGCCCAGGGCGAACGGAGCTCCTCGTGCCCGTTCAACAGCCCCCGGTCGACGGGCCCTTGCTCCAGCACACCGGCAGCCGGACGTCTCAACGCCTCGACGTGGTACGTCACATGACCGTCCCGGCCGCTCTCACCCCCGTCGTTCTGCACGAGCCGCAGTACGAACACGGGCACCCCGAGTGCCGTCTCCAGCCGTTCGACGACCTGCCCGACCTCGGCCCACCACGGGACGTCCACGGGGAAGGGGCCCGTGACACCGAGGAAGTCCGCACCCGATGTCACCCATGCGCTCACTGTTCGACTCACCACGACAGTCTGAGGATCGCGACCGTCCCGGGCGAACGAATATTGCCTGTGGCTCAATGCGGCCGGGTGGAGGGGGCGCTGTTCTCGGTCACCCGTACATCCGCCGTGGTGGTGGTGTGGACGTGGCCCTGATGGTCGACCGACACATGCAACGGCTGCCCGGCGAGGGCCAGTTCGGTGATCTCCAGTGACCGGAACCGCGCGGGGACCGTGCCGCTGACGGTCAGTGTCCGGCCGGGTGCGTCGGCCCGGAGGCCGAGGACCGTCTGCAGGACGAGCACGGAGGCGGCGGCGGACCAAGCCTGGGGGCGGCAGGAGGCCGGGTACGGTGCGGGGTGGCGGGCCGAGGCGCGCGGTGTGCCGGCGAACAGCTCGGGCAGCCGGAAGTCGACGGCCGGTGCCGCTTCGAGAAGTCGCTCGGCGAGGCGGGCGGCGTGGTCGGGGAAGCCTGCGCCGGACAGGCCCTGTACGGCGATGGCCGTGTCGTGGGGCCAGACGCTTCCGACGTGGTAGCCGAACGGGTTGTAGCCGTCGTTGGCGCTGCTGTAGGTGCGCAGCCCGTAGGTGTCGGAGAGGTCGGCGGCGAGGAGCCGGTCGGCGACGAGTTCGCTCTCGCTCGCGTCGAGCAGGCCCGTGCCGAGCAGGTGGCCCATTCCCGAGGTGACGGAGTCCACCGGGCGCTTGTCGGCGTCGAGCGCGATGGCCGGGTAGGGGTCCTGGTCGTCGCTGACCCAGAAGTGCTGCCGGAAGGCGGCCTTGAGACGTTCGGCCCAGTCGCGGTAGTGCTGTGCGCCGGGCCGGCCGAAGGCGTCGAGCAGAGCGGTACCGTTGAGGGCGGCTTCGTAGGCGTATGCCTGGACCTCGCACAGGGCGATGGGAGGGGTGGCCAGAGAGCCGTCGCGGTTGCGTACCGCGTCGGCGGAGTCCTTCCATCCCTGGTTGGCCAGGCCGCTGCCGGTGGAGTCGATGTATTCCAGCAGCCCGTCCCCGTCCGCGTCGCCGTACCCCACCAGCCAGTCGAGTGCGGCTCGCAGGTGCGGGAGGAGTTCGGCGACTTCGGCCTCGGGCATGCCCCAGCGCCAGGCGTCGTGCAGCAGCGAGATCCACAGCGAGGTGGCGTCGATGGTCCCGTAGTACTGCGCGGGCAGGGTCGTCCCGCCGTCCAGTGCGAACTGCTCGGCGCGGACCTCGTGAAGGATCTTGCCGGGCTGTTCCTCGGTCGCCGGGACGACATGGCGGCCTTGACGGCGGGCGAGGGTGCGCGGGGTGCCGGCGGCGAGTCGGGTGCCCAGCGGCAGCAGCATGCGGGCCGTCCACAGGGAGTCGCGTCCGAAGAGGGTGAGATACCAGGGTGCCCCGGCACCGGCGAACACGTCCTGCGGGGCGAGGGGGTCGGCGAGCAGAGCCGGTCGAGGTCCTGCTGGGCCTGGGTCAGGAGCCTGGCGAAGTCGTTGTCGCCGGTGAGCCGGAGGTTCTGCCACGGCCGGCTCCGCTCGGGGGCGGGCAGGAAGGGGGCCGGGGTGTCGTCGTGGGCCTCGCCGGTGAGGTCGCAGGTCCAGCTCTGCCCCGGTTCCAGAGCGACGTCGAAGGTGAACACTCCTCGCGTGTCGTCGGCCGCGGTGTCCGTGCGGCCGCCGGAGGCGCCGAGGGTGAGCCGACCGGAGCCCTGGGCCCAGGTCAGTTGCCCGGGCCGGGCGGTCGGCCGCAGGGCCGGGAGGCGTTTGCCCGCCTGCTTCCATCGGGGCGAAGTCCGCTTCGGCTGTGACGCGCAGGCTCAGCCGGACGTGGAGCGAACCGTGGTTGACCACCCGCAGTGTCTCGGTGAAGGCGCCGGGTCGGACCCGGCGGTCGCGGCGCAGGATCACGGCGGGGTCGGGCGTGCTCTGCCCGACGTTGCCCACGACGGCCTCGAACGCCGCGGACTCGGCCGACCGGGCGCCGCCCCCGGCTGCGGCGAGCGGAACGCCGTCCACGGTGACGCGCAGGGTGTGCAGACAGCGCCGGTCCCGGTGGTAGAAGCCGTCGACGCGTGTGCCTAGGTCACCGCTGGTGCGTGAGGCGACGAAGGCCGGCGCCCAGAGGGGCAGAGCCTGTGTCATATCCCCGGCCGGGCGCACGCCGTCTGGCACGCACTCCCCCACTGCCTTAAGGACGTGGGGGGACCCCAGCCGCGTTGCCGAAAGACCCTAGTAGCTCAGCTACGAGGACCTTCCGGCGCCTTGCGATCGCACGCTCCCCCACTCTCGGCTGCGCTCGAGCGGGGGGACCCCCATGACGGCGTGCGCTGATCCGACCGGGGATATGACACAGGCTCTCAGGCAGGCGTCGTGCACGAAGGGCCACCCCTCGTATGCGAAGGACGCGTGCGGGGTGTGGTCCGTGCCGTGAGTCATGGTCGAAACCTTCGGCCTTCTGTCCGGGGTGGCGTCGTGTACGGCTCGGTCGCAGCATCGGTCCGGGAGCGTGCTCCCGCGTGCTACCGGGGTGAAGGGCCGGGCCAGACGGCCGAGGCGTCGTCGCGCCGGGGATCGGGCAGCCGGATCGGGCGGACCGGGATCGTACGGCTGCGCCCCTCCGTCACGGCTGTCCACGGGGCCGGGTGCCCGGAGTAGCACAGGGCCGTGAGGGCGAAGACGTCGTCGGCGTAGACCTCGACGTACTCGCCGATGGTGAGGACGCGCAGGGTGGCGGCGGGTTCGGTCAGGAGGGTCTCGCCGAGGCGCGTGCCGTCGGGCCCGGTGGCCCACAGGTTCTTGCCGTCGCAGCCCACGGCGAGGGCGGACCGGCCGCCGCCCGCCATGTCGGTGCGCAGGACGATCTCGACGGGCCCGGTGACACCGATGTCGCCGACCGCGTGCAGGACGGGCCGCTCCGTCTCCTCGCCGAGCCAGGTGTCCAGGCCGGGCCACCATTCCAGGCGTGGCGCACCATCGCCCTGCACGACAAGCGACTTGGGCTGGGCGAGCATGCCCCGGCAGCGGTCCCCGGCATCGGTGAGGCCGACCAGGCGGGGCGTGGTGTGCAGGACGACGCGGCTGCCGTCGGGCGCGGCGATGACGCGGGGGGCATAGGTGCCGGTCGGTCCGAGCGGGCCGCGACGGGTCCAGGGACCCCGCAGGGCCGGGGCGGTCCAGGCCTCGAAGCCGCGGGTGGCGCCGATGGAGCCGAGCAGCAGCCAGCCACCGTCGTCGAGGCGCTCCAGGACCGGGCACTCGAACTCGTCCACGTCGCCGGGTGAGATCAGCGGCGGGTGAACGGTCCAGTGCTCCAGGTCGTCGGAGGTGGCCCAGGCGACACAGCCGCCGACCTCGACCGGGAGGGAGGCGTCGTTGGCGCAGACGACCATCGCCCAGCCGTCCGTCTCGTCGTCGCGTACGACGAAGGGGTCGCGCCAGGCCATCCTCTCCCCGGTGCGGTACCAGCGCGGGTCCGCCTCGGCGACCGGCCCGGTGCCGTGGCGTCGCCAGCCGGTGCCGTCGGTGCGGTCGGAGTGGGCCAGGCCCACGCTCTGGAGCGGCCAGCCGCCCGGCGTCAGCCCGCTCACCCCGGTGTAGAACATCGCCATCGCGTCGCCGTGCCGGACGGGATGCATGGTCCACACCGCCTGCTGGTCGAACCGGCCGGGCAGACCGACCCCGAAGGCGGTGCCCCGCGGCTGCCAGCCGACCAGGTCGGTGGAGGTGGCCCGGCCGTAGGAGGTCTCCATCCGGAGATGGTCGAACTCGGCTGTCCACGGCCCCTGGAGGTGCAGCACCGCGTAGGTGCCGTCCTCGTCGCGCAGCAGGGCGAAGTCGTTCAGGCAGAGGCCGGGCGGGGCGTATCGCATGCAACAGTTCCTGTCGGCTCACAGCGCCCAAACGCATGCGCTGACCTTCGATAACAAAGCGATCTCTTGAGAATCGGCCCAAGTAAAACTGAACGCAAACGCTTGCGCAACAACGAGGGCGGGTTTACGGTCACGTCACCCACAGATCACACCGACGTGAAGCAACGGGAGGAACCGCGCCGTGACGGTCAGCATCACCGATGTCGCCAGCGCCGCCGGGGTCTCGGCGTCCACCGTGTCCCGCGCCCTGCGCGGCCGCCCGGGGGTGTCCGACGAGGTGCGGGACCGGATCACGGCCGTCGCCGCCGGGCTCGGCTACACCGCGTCCCGCTCGGCCTCCAGCCTGGCCAGCGGCCGCACCTACACCATCGGAGTCCTGGTCCCGTACGTGGGCCGCTGGTTCTTCGGCACCGTGCTGGACGCCGCCGAGCAGGTCCTCAGCGCCGCCGGGTACGACGTCCTGCTGTACAACCTGGGCTCACCGGAGGCACGCAAGCGCTTCTTCACCAAGCTGCCGGTCCGCAAGCGCGTGGACGCCGTGCTGTCGCTCCTCATCCCCGACCACGAGGAGTCCGCCGCACTGCGCTCACTCGGGGTGCCGCTGGCCACCACGGTCGGCGGCAGCCGGCCCGGCTTCACCGTGGTCGGCATCGACGACCGGGCCGGTACCGAGAGCGCCGTACGTCATCTGGTGAACCTCGGCCACCGCCGGATCGGCATGATCAGCGGAGCCAGCGGGCCGCTGCACTGGACCACCCCCGTCGAGCGGCGCAACGCGTACCTGAACGTCCTGGCCGAGGCGGGCATCGACCACGATCCGGCCTTGGAGGCGGACGGTGACTACACCGTCGAGGGCGGCGAGCGGGCCATGACCGAACTGCTGGCCGCCTCCCGCCCGCCGACCGCCGTGTTCGCGCAGTCCGACGAGATGGCGATGGGCGCGCTGCGCGCCCTGCGCCGCCACCGGCTGAAGGTCCCGGACGACGTGTCGGTCGTCGGCTTCGACGACCACGAACTCGCCGACGTGGTCGGCCTGACGACCGTCTCCCAGCCGGTCGCCGACCAGGGCGCCGAGGCCGCCCGGCTGCTCCTGCGCCAGCTCGACGAACCCGGCGCCGAAGCACCGGGGCAGGTGCGGATGCCCATCCGCCTCGTCCTGCGTGAGACCACCGCCCCACCCCGCCCGCGCGGACCGCAGTAACCCCCGTCCCCTGGAACCCCACACCCCCACGCCCTGTCAGCACCCCGTCCATGACACCCGTACGTCACACCCTCGCCACAGCACGGAGGCACAGCCCATGAGCTCGACCAGCAGAAGGTATCGCCGCACAGCCAGTACGGGCCTGGCCCTCGCCCTTCCCCTTGCGGCGCTGGCCGCCTGTGGCGGGGGCGGCGGCACCGACGCCTCGGCGGAGGCGGGCAGCGGCACGGGCACCATCAGCGTCTGGGCCCACCAGGGCCAGAAGAGCGAGGACGCCGCGGTGCAGGCCGCGGTGAAGTCCTTCAACTCCTCGCAGAGCGACATCAAGGTCGAGCTGAAGCTGATACCCGGCAACGACTACACCAAGACCATCACCGCCACCAACGCCTCCGAGCTGCCGGACGTGATGGAGTTCGACGGCCCGACCATGGCGAACTTCGTCTACAACGGCAAGCTCGCCCCGATCGACGACTACGTCTCCGCCGAGACCGTGGCCAACGCCACCGACGCGAGCAAGTCCCAGGGGGAGATCGGCGGCAAGCACTACGGCCTGGGCATGTACGACTCCGGCCTGGGGATCTACGGCAACAAGAAGCTGCTGGACGCCGCCGGGGTGACGTACCCGACGAGCGTGGACGAGGCCTGGACGGCGGACGAGTTCACCGCCGCGCTCACGGCGCTGAAGGCCGAGGACTCCGACGGCAAGACCCTCGACGTCCAGGAGAACAACGGATTCGCGACCGAGTGGGGCACCTACGGCTTCGCCCCGATCGTCTGGTCGGCCGGCGGCTCCCTGCTCACGGACGGCAAGGCGGAAGGCGGCCTGGACACCCCGGAGGTCGTCTCGGCCCTGAAGACCTTCCAGTCCTGGAAGACGTACGTCGACCCCAACACCGACGGCAACGCCTTCGCCAAGGGTCGCGTCGCGCTCAGCTGGGTCGGCCACTGGATGTACCCCGCCTACAGCGAGGCCCTCGGCGACGACCTGGTCGTGCTGCCGCTGCCGGACTTCGGCAACGGCCCCAAGACCGGCCAGGGTTCCTGGGCCTGGGGCATCGGCGCCGACACCAAGAACGCCAAGGCCGCCGGCGCCTTCATGGACTACCTCCTCAACGACACCAACATCGCCGCGATGACGACGGCCAACGGCGCCCCGCCCGCCACCAAGTCCGCGCTCGCCGCGAGTGAGCTGTACCAGGAGGGCGGCCCGCTCCAGCTCTTCGCCGACCAGCTCGCCAAGCCCTGCGGCGACAGCGGCATCAGCGCCTCCTGCGTCGCCGTCACCCGCCCGGTGACCGCCGGATACCCCACCGTCACCGCCAAGTTCGGCGAGGCACTGAACTCCGTCTACGGCGGCGCCGACCCCGAGGAGGCCCTGTCCAAGGCCGCCCGCGCCATCGACCAGGACTTCTCCGACAACGCCGGCTACGAGATCCCGTAGGACCCATCGGCAGGGGCGGGCCGCAGCACGCCGTGCCCGCCCCCGCCGGGAACAGGACCCGCCCGTGAAATCCGTCGAACCGGCGAACGCCGCACCCCCCGCCCGGGAGCAGGCCCCATCCGTGACCGCCGCCGAGCCCGCGCGTCCGGCGCCCTCCGTGCGCAAGAACCGCGAGTGGTTGCACGGGCTGCTCATGTCCACGCCCGCCGTCGCCGGACTCATCGCGTTCGTCGGCATCCCCTTCGGCTACGCCGTCGTCCTCTCCTTCTACAACGTCCGCCTCGGTTCCCCGCTGGAACCCACCTTCTTCGGCCTGGAGCAGTACCGGCGGCTGTTCACCGACCCCGACCTGTCCGGCCCGTTCCTGCGGGCGCTGCTGAACAACCTGACCTTCGCCGTGGTCGTCGTACCGGTCCAGACGGCTCTGGCACTCGGGCTGGCGATTCTGCTCAACCGCAAGCTCAAGGCCATCGGCCTGTTCCGGTCCTTCTTCTTCATGCCGGTCGTCTTCCCCATGGCGCTGGTCGCCGTGATCTGGCGTCTCATCCTCGCCCGCAGCGACCAGGGCATGCTCAACTCCGCGCTGGACGCGGTGAGTTTCGGCAACTGGGGCGCCTTCGACTGGCTCGGCGACTCCGCGACCGCGATGGCCTCGATCATCGTGCTGTCCATCTGGCAGGGCGTCGGCTTCCAGATGGTCATCCTCCTCGCCGGCCTCCAGCAGATACCGGGCGAGCTCTACGAGGCCGCCCAGCTCGACCGCGCCGGCCGCTGGCAGCAGTTCCGGCACGTCACCCTGCCCGGCATCCGCGGCACCCTCGTCTTCGTCGCCATGCTCACCTCGGTGCTCTCCTTCCGGGTCTTCGACCAGGTCTACGTCCTCATCGACGGCGGCGGCCTCAACGAGGACGCCACCCGCACCGTGATGTACCAGGCCGTCACCACCGCCTTCGACCAGAACAACGTCGGCCAGGCGGCCGCGATCACCGTCGTCTTCTTCCTGATCGTCGTCGTCCTGACCCTCATCCAGCGCCGCGTCGTCCGGCCCGACAACGAGGACTGACCATGAGCACGAACACGGCCCTCGCCCGCACGCCCCTGCGCCGCTTCCTCGACTACGCCGTCCTCAGCGTGCTGGCGTTCATCTTCGCGCTGCCCGTCCTCTACCTCTTCCTCGGCAGCCTCAAGCCGTCGGACGAAGTGCTGAACGGCCTGTCCGGCTTCCTGCCCACCCATCTGTCCTTCGACAACTACTCCGCCGTCCTGAGCAGCCTCAACTCCGACAGCACCGGCTACTTCTGGCGCTTCATGGGCAACTCGCTGCTGCTGGCGTTCGTCGTCGTCACCGGCGGCCTGTTCGTCAACTCGATGGCGGCGTACGGGCTGTCACGGCTGAAGTGGCGCGGCCGGAACGCCGTCTTCTCCGTCGTCCTGCTGCTGATGCTGGTCCCGTTCGAGTCGGTGGCCGTCCCGCTCTTCTACATGTTCAACGGCCAGCGCAACACCCTCTTCATCCTGGCGCTCCCCTTCATCGCCAACGCCTTCTCCGTCTACCAGTTCCACACCTTCTTCCGCTCGATCCCGCCCAGCATCGAGGAAGCCGCCCGCCTGGACGGCGCGGGTCCGTGGCGCACCTTCTTCGCGATCATCGTTCCGATGTCGAGGCCGGCGTTCGCCTCCGTGGCGATCCTGACCTTCCTCATCCAGTGGGGCTCGTTCCTCTGGCCGGTGCTGATGGTCTCCGATCCGTCGGTCCGGCCGCTGCCGCTGGAGATGAGCGTCTTCCAGTCCCAACTGCCTCCCGACTGGGGACAGATCCTCGCCTTCGGCGTCCTCCTGGTCCTGCCCGTGCTGGTCGTCTTCGCGTTCTTCCAGCGCTGGTTCGTCCAGGGTGTGGCCAGCTCCGCAGTCAAGGGCTGAGAGCCGTGAGGGCGTCCGATTGACATGCAGGTGATTACCTGCATAACGTTGGGTGTGCGATCAGAGAACGAGCCGGAGACGGACCTGGTCTTCAAGGCGCTGGCCGACCGGACGCGGCGGCGGCTCCTCGACCGGCTGCACGAGCAGAACGGGCAGACGCTCGGCGAGCTCTGCGCGCGCATCGACATGGCGCGCCAGTCGGTGACCCAGCACCTCGCGGTCCTGGAGGCCGCCAACCTCGTCAGCGCCGTGCGACGGGGACGGGAGAAGCTGCACTACCTCAATCCGGTGCCGCTCCACGAGATCCAGGAACGGTGGATCGCCACGTTCGAGGAGCCGCGACTGCGCCTGCTCGGCGCCGTCAAGCAACGAGCCGAGGAAGCCATGACCGACAAGCCGAGTTTTGTGTACGTCACTTACATCAAGAGCACGCCCGAGGCGGTCTGGGACGCGCTCACGGACGCCGAGCTGACGGCCGCGTACTGGGGCCACAGCAATGTGTCGGAGGACTGGCGGCCCGGTTCCCGCTGGGAACACCGGCGTACGGACGGGTCGGGCATCGCCGACGTCGTCGGCACCGTCGTGGCGAGCGAGCGGCCCACCCGGCTGGTCACCACCTGGGCGGACGACGCCGACGTGGGCGAGGAGGGCGGCGCGTCCCGGGTCACCTTCGACATCCAGCCGCACGAGGGCATCGTCCGGCTCACCGTCACCCACGAGAACCTCGCCGACGAGACCGCACGCGAGGCGGTGGCCACGGGCTGGCCGGCCGTCCTGTCCAACCTGAAGTCGCTCCTGGAGACCGGCAGCACGCTGCCGCACGAGCCGTGGCTGATGCCCGCGGTCCGGTGACGGAGCGTGAACGGCGACGGCCGACACGCCCGGGCGTGTCGGCCGTCCATACCCTCGCGGGCGTTCCTGTCACGTACGCGACGACGTGGTCCTCGCCGCCGTGCCCGCACACATCAGGCCCAGGATCAACGCCAGGGCGCCGATGATGATGTTGTTGAGCACGACACCGGCGTCCGGGCCCGCGCCCACGACCCACGGCGCGATGATCATCCAGATGCCCATCGCACACATGGCCCAGCTGAGGCCGTACATCCTCTCCGGCTGGCTGGTGAACCCGAGGGCCAGCAGGCCTATCGCGATACCCACGATCAGGTTGTGGGTCACGAGTGCGGGCTGGCTGGTCGTGTAGTGGACTATCCACGGGGATGCGGCGCAGTACAGACCGAGGAGGAACACCGGTCCGTCCACGAGCGCCACATCGCGACCACCGAGCACGCGGGCGTACCTCGCCCGCATTTCGGAAGCATCAGGGTGGGTGGCGATGTCACTCCTGTGCGAGACGTTGGGCATGACTCGTCTCCTTCGTTCTCTGCAGGCCTGACCGCGTCTGGTGTGGTATGCGGTAAGGGCCACGTATCTTCATTCTGCGCTTATTTCGCCTTTATGTGTAGTCGTGGGAGGAGAGGGAGCGACAGCCCCGCCGACCGTCTTCACCGGCACCGAGCAAGGAGAACGCCATGCCCAGACTGCGCGTACACAACCTCACCGTCTCGCTCGACGGCTTCGCCGCCGGCCCGAACCAGCGCCTGGACGCGCCCCTCGGCGACCGCTTCGAACGTGCGCACGAGTGGATGTTCGCCGCGATGCGGGACCGCGCCGAGGGGAAGGCGGGGACCGATGTCGACTACGTCGAACGCAGTGAAGAGAACATCGGCGCCACCGTCATGGGCCGCAACATGTTCGGGCCGGTGCGCGGTCCCTGGCCGGACGAGTCGTGGACGGGCTGGTGGGGCGACAACCCGCCGTACCACCACGACGTGTTCGTCCACACCCACCACCCGCGGCCGTCCCTGCCCATGGCGGGCGGAACCACCTTCCACTTCACCGACGAGCCCGTCGAGACCGTGCTCCAGCGGGCCTTCGAGGCGGCCGCGGGCAAGGACGTACGCCTCGGCGGGGGACCGGCCACCGTCCAGCAGTACCTGCGCGCCCGCCTCGTCGACGAACTCCACCTGGCCATCGTCCCCCTCCTCGTCGGCAGCGGTGAACGCCTGCTCGACAACCTCGGCGACGGGATCGACGGCTACCGGGTCGCGGAACTGGTCAGCTCCCCGGCGGTCGTACACGCCCGCCTGATCCGCCGTTGAGCGGTATGCCCGTCAAGCGGGCCTTCGACGTCGAGCAGGCTCCGGGACATGCGGATCTCCGTTTCCTCGGACATGGACGAACCTGTAGCCCGCTTCCTCGTCGACGAACTGCGCGACCGCGGCCACGAGGTGCTGACGCACGGGGCGCTGCACCCGGCGACGACCCGCAGTGGGCCGTGTGCTCGGAGGCGGCGGCCCGCGAGGTCGCCGCCGGGACGGCGGAGCAGGCGGTCGTGTGCTGCTGGACCGGCACGGGCGCGTCGATCGCCGCGAACAAGGTGCCGGGCGTACGAGCGGCCCTGTGCACGGACGCCTACACGGCGGACGGCGCACGCCGCTGGAACGACGCCAACGTGCTGGCGCTCAGCCTGCGGCTGACGTCCCAGCCACTGCTCAAGGAGATCCTCGACGCCTGGTTCGCCGCCGAGGCCGGCGAGGACACGGACGACCGGGAGAACGTGGCCCATGTCGGACGGCTCGACCTCGGCAGGACCGCTCCGTAGCCACGAGGCCCGGCGGCGAGGACCCTCAACCGGCAACCCGCGTACGCACCGCGAACGTTGGGCCTTAGGTTGTCCCTGACAGTGCAAGCCCCCGCTGAGGAGACGGCGCCCATGACCGACCACTCGACCACGCCCGGAGCTGCGGTGAACGAGAGGATCGACACCTCCGTACCGCACTCGGCGCGGATCTGGAACCACTGGCTGGGCGGCAAGGACAACTACCCCGTGGACGAGGAGGCCGGCGACGCCTACAGCGCCGTCTTCCCCGGCATCGTGACCATCGCCCGCAGCAGCCGCGCCTTCCTGCGCCGCAGCATCGGCCACCTGGTCGAGGAGGCGGGCGTCCGGCAGTTCCTGGACGTCGGCACCGGCCTGCCCACCGTGGACAACACCCACGAGGTCGCCCAGCGCCTCGCCCCGGACGCGCGCATCGTCTACGTCGACAACGACCCGCTCGTCCTCGCGCACGCCCGCGCCCTGCTCACCTCCACCCCGGAGGGAGCCACCGCCTATGTGGACGAGAGCCTGTTCGAGCCGGAGCGCATCCTGTCGGCCGCCGCCAGGACCCTGGACCTCACCCGGCCCACCGCCCTGATCCTCAGCGGCATCCTGGGCCACGTCGGCGACTACGACCAGGCACGTTCCATCGTCCGCCAGTTGCTGGACGGCCTGCCGTCCGGGAGCTACCTGTCCGTCAACGACGGCTCCCGCGGCACCGACCCGGCCTACGAGCGGGCCCAGGACGCCTACAACGAGACCGGCGCCGTCCCGTACTTCCTGCGGCCGGTGGACCGGATCGCCGCGTTCTTCGAGGGCCTGGACCTCGTCGAGCCCGGTGTCGTGTCGGTGCCGCTGTGGCGGCCCGAGCCGTCCGGCGCAGGGGAACCGACCCCGATCGGCCAGCACGGCGGCCTCGGCCGCAAGCCCTGACGATCCGGTTCTACGGGGTGGACAGCGCCCCGAGGTGAGCCCGCCGCACCTCCGCCGTCTGTCCCTGTACCAGCAGGAACATCCCCTCGCGCGCCAGCCGTTGGGCCCGGCTGCCCAGGTCCATGGTGCGGCCACCCCCGGCGACGATCGCCGCGGTGGTGGCCGTACGCATGAGGTCGTACGCTCGCGTCTTGAGCGCCAGACGTTCAGCGATGCGCTCGTGCGGCATGGGGTGGTCGGCGAGCGCGTACGCCTGCTGCCGGACGTCGTCGAGGCGGGCACGCAGCGAGCGCGCGGTCTCCTGTCCCTCCGGGGAGTTCTCCAGGAGGCCGAGCGCCGCGTACGCCACCCCGAAGACCGCCGGGTTGGCGTTGGTGGCTCTGGGCAGGTCGACGAGGGCGAACTGCTCCGTCGAGGTGCGCAGCACGACGGCCTCCTCCGGCAGCCCCAGACCGTCCAGCTCCAGGGAGACCGTGCGGGCCGCGGTGAGCGCCGCGAGCCGCATCGGCGGCGACGGGCGCAGCCCCGGCTGCTCGCGCGCCTCGGTGAAGGCGAAGACCACCTCGCCGGTGTCGGTGACACCGGCGAGCAGCATCACGTCGTTCAGCCCCCAGCCCGTGTACCAGGGCACGGTGCCGTCGAAGCGCCAGCCGCCCCGCTCGGGCGTGGCACGCACCGGGACGCGGGGGAAGGCGCGGACATGGGCGTACGCGACCCCGGCCAGCAGCTCGCCCGTGGCCAGCGGCCCCAACAGCCGGTCACGCACGGGGAGTCGGGAGGCCGTCAGCAGCTTCACCGGTGTGTGGTGCTGGGTCTGCACGAACCAGGTGGAGCAGCACGCCCCCGCCAGGATCTCGGCGGTCGCCCTGGCCACCGCCGCGGGCGCGGCCGACCCGCCGCACTCCTCGGGCGCGCCCACCCCCAGCAGGCCGGACCGTTTGATCGCCTCGATATGGCTCGCGGGCACCGCCCCCTCCTGGTCGACCCGCTCGGCCCGCGGTGCGAGGAGGCCGTCCGCGAGCTGCCGGGCGCGGGTGACGAGGGGGTGGTGGAGTGCGGTGGTCATGGGGAGGATTCTCCCCGTGCCGTGCCCTCACACGCTGAGCGCCTCCCGCACGGCGAACTCCGACTCCTTGCCGCCCTCCCCGGACGACGTGACCCGGCCGGCCTCCCTCGCCGCTGATGCCGCCGCCGGACTCGCGCGCGTACGCGTGCGCAGCGCGTGCCGTACGGCGCGGCCACACATAGTCGTTGCCGACCACGAACCATCGCCGCGTCCCGCGCTCGTGCGCCAGCAGTTCCATCGCGGGCCGGAGCTGGTCGCGTGGGGTCTCGCTGGTCAGGAAGACGCCCGCGGTGTGCTCGCCGCCCTCGTACAGGGCGGTGTAGACGTACGGCACGCGATGCGCGACCCTCGGCGCCAGCGCCTGTCGCACCGAGGAGATGTGCCAGCCCGTGACGCCCTGTACGACGCCCAGGTCCACCAACGGCTCGACGCGGTCGGCCACTTCGCGCGGATGGGCGCCACCGTCGACGGGCAGCAGCCGAAGCTCCTTGCCGAGCACCCCGCCCGCCCGGTTGACCTCCTCCGCGGCCAGCTGCGCGCACAGCTCACAGGTGGGCCCGAAGATCCCCGCGGCCCCCTGCATCGGGAAGACCAGCGCCACACTGAACACGGAGTCGTCGGCCGTGAACCAGTCGGGTGCGGGAACGTCGTGCCGGAACATGGCGTCATGATTTCGGGTCGGCCCGGTGAACTCCAGTCCGTCTCATGCGATGTACGCACCCCGTGACCTGGGAACAGGATGCCCACCCCATCACCGCGCCGGCCCCAGGACCTCATGCGGCTGCTGACCCGGGCCGAGCGAGTGGCGGCGCGCCGGCTCCAGGCGGTCCTGGACGAGGACGGCTGCTCGCTCGACGCGTGGCGGGTGCTCGCGCTGCTCTCCGACGGCACGGGCCACCACATGACGGCCATCGCCGAGGCCGCCTTCCTTCCGCCGCCCACGCTGACCAGGCTGATCGACCAGCTCGTCGACCAGAACCTCGTCCACCGCCGCGTCGATTCCCTCGACCGCCGCCGCATCCTCGCCCACCTCACCCCGCGTGGCCGGCAGTACTGGCGTCGTGTGGACCGGACGGTGCGCGCGGACTGGCCCGTGCTCAGTGACGGCGACGAAGAGTTGTTGCGCGGGCTGCTGGAGCGGCTGGCGGAGACGCTCGACGGGGCGACGACTCCTTCGTCCAAGGTGTGACGAGCCCATTCGCGACGCTCGTTCACGACAGGGAATCCCAACTGCCCTGCCGCGATGGCTCGATCCGACTGGTCTACACCATTGACTGGTGCAGAACCAAAGCGGTTGAGTGTGCCTCCACCCCCCACCACGGCCTCCGCCACGCCGTGGCCGGCTCGTCCGGCACGTGCGCACGAGGCCCGCTCCACCCTGCCCTCGTCCGGGAGCGGCCGTGCTCCGCGAAGGAGTTGGTCCCGTGTCGAGGCTCCGTACCTCCGCCCTCATGGCCGCGCTCGTCGTCGGCAGTGCCGCGCCGGTGCTGCTGCCCGCCCAGGGCGCGACGGCCGCCGCCTGTTCGAGCTACCCGAGCTGGGTGGCCGGCAGGCCCTACGTCACCGGCGACATCGTCCGCTACACCGACGGCAAGGCGTACATCGCCGAGCACGACAACCCGGGCTACGACCCCACGATCAGCACCTGGTACTGGGAGCCGTACGCCTGCGACAGCGGTCCCACGAATCCCGCCGCCTTCGTCGTGAGCGAGGCGCAGTCCAGCCAGATGTTCCCGAACCGGAACTCCTTCTACACGTACAGCGGGCTGAGGGCCGCGATGAGCGCGTACCCGGCCTTCGCGAACACCGGCAGCGACACCGTGAAGAAGCGGGAGGCGGCGGCCTTCCTCGCCAACGTCAGCCACGAGACCGGCGGCCTGGTGCACATCGTCGAGCAGAACACCGCCAACTACCCGCACTACTGCGACTGGAACCAACCGTACGGCTGCCCGGCCGGACAGGCGGCGTACCACGGGCGCGGCCCGATCCAGCTCAGCTGGAACTTCAACTACAAGGCCGCGGGCGACGCGCTCGGCATCGACCTGCTGAACAACCCCTGGCTGGTGCAGAACGACGCGGCAGTGGCCTGGAAGACCGCCCTCTGGTACTGGAACACGCAGACCGGCCCCGGCACCATGACCGGCCACAACGCCATGGTGGGCGGGGCGGGCTTCGGCCAGACGATCCGCAGCATCAACGGCTCCCTGGAGTGCGACGGCAGGAATCCGGCGCAGGTGCAGAGCCGGGTGAACGCGTACCAGCGGTTCGTGTGAATCCTCGGGACTTCACCGGGGGGCAACCTGTACTGCTGACGGCGACCGGTGCCTCATGATGTCATGCACCTGATCTTCCCTGGCTTCAGATCGGACTGAAGGGCACCGTCATGCCAACCCCCCGCTCCGTCCTGCTCACCACGACCGCCGCGCTGGCCGCGGCGGTCGTCTCCCCCGTACCCACGGCCTCCGCCGCCGTCCCGCCCGCAGGCGCCTACTACGTGCAGAGCGTCACCACCGGGCTCAACGCGTCCGACGCCTCGGGCGCGGTCGAACAGCACAGACCCAAGGGCAACGAGGACCGTCAGCAGTGGACGCTGCGGGCGAGCGGTTCGTCGTACGTCCTGGAAAGCCTGGACGCGGCGGGCAGTTGCCTCGGCCGCTCCGGCGACCGGGCCAGGACCGTCGCCTGTACGAGCACCGATGCCACCTGGGACCTCACGGAGCTCGGCGCCGACCGGTACCGGCTCAAAGCCCCCGGCGCCGAACGCTACTTGACGGTCGCCGCCAAGCCCTCCGGCGCCAACTACCCCGCCCAGCTGGCCATCGGCTCGGCGGGCAGCCTCGCCTCCTGGTACCTCACCCCCGTCACCCCCACCACCAACCCGATGCCCTCCCAGGCCCAACGCACCCTGGACCAGGTCACGTTCCTCACCTCCCACAACGCCTACGCCAACGGCGTCGACGGCGGCTTCGCTCCCCCCTTCGTCAACCTCGTCCCCAACCAGTCGCGCGGCCTCAACCAGCAGCTCGCCGACGGCGTACGGGGATTCATGCTGGACATCCACCAGACCTCCGACGGCGCCATCCTCTGCCACAACAGCTGCACCCTCGTCAGCCGCCCGGTCGCGCTGTGGGTCGACATCCAGCGCATCGTGGACTTCCTCCGGCAGAACCCCAGCGAGATCGTCACGGTCTTCCTGGAGGACTACGTCGACCCGGGCGTCCTGCGCGGCGAACTCGCCCGCGTCAGCGGCCTGTCGGACGTGCTGTACCGCCCCGACCGCACCGGCGCACGCCAGAACGGCTGGCCGAAGCTGGCCGACCTGATCGCGGCCAACGACCGGCTGCTCATCTTCACCGACCACAGCCGCGCCTCAGACCAGTCCGCCGGACTGACCCGGGACACCTTCGGCGTGATGTACCAGCGGGAGTGGACCGTCGAGAACTACTGGTCCATGGGCGGAGGGATCGGCACGTCCGACTGGTCCTGCTACAGCCGCTGGTACGGCGCCAACGTCAACATCCCGCTCACCCGCACCGAATCCGCCTTCCGCCCGCTGTTCGTCATGAACCACTTCCGCGACATCCCCATCACCGCCACCGTCACCACCGACAACACCAAACTCGCCGACCGCGCCCAGCGGTTCTGCCAGCCGGCCGCCCGCAAGAAGCCCAACTTCCTCGCGGTGGACCACTACAACCTCGGCAACCCGGCAGCGGCGGTGGCGACGCTGAACACGTACACCTATCCGTAACGTGCCGCGGTCGATGTGCGCCGCGCGTGCGAAACTCCGTCGATGACCTCAGAGACGATCACCGCGGAGACCGCGGGTACCTGGAAACTCGGCGACCTGCCCGTCCACCGCATCGGCTTCGGCGCGATGCGGCTGACGGGCAGCGCCGCCTTCCACCTCGGCACCCCGAGCGACCGTGACCGCTCGATCGCCGTACTGCGCCGCGTGATCGAACTCGGCGTCAACCACATCGACACCGCCGCCTTCTATTTCTCCTCGCTGCGCTCCGCCAATGAGCTGATCAACAGCGCCCTGGGCGGCCCCTACCCGGACGGCCTCGTCATCGTCACCAAGGTCGGCCCGCACCGGGAGTACGACGGCGCGTGGGGCACGGCGGCCCGCCCCGACCAACTGCGCGGTCAGGTCGAGGAGAACCTGCGCCAGTTGGGCCGCGACCATCTCGACGTGGTGAACCTCCGCCGTATGCGGCAGGACTCCATCGCTGAGCACTTCGGCGCGCTCGCCGAACTGCGCGAGGCGGGCCTGATCCGGCACCTCGGCGTCTCCGGCGTCGAACCCCGGCACCTCGCCGAGGCCCGGGCCATCGCGCCCGTGGTCTGCGTGCAGAACCAGTACGGTCTCGACGCATCGGACCCCGCCTCCGACGAGGTGCTGCGTCTCTGCGGCGAACACGGCATCGCGTTCGTGCCGTTCTACACGATCGCGGGCGAGGCCGGCCCTCGGGGCGCGAGCGCCGCGCACGGCGACGAGGTCCTCGCCATCGCCCGCGCGCACGACGCCACCCCCGCCCAGATCCGGCTGGCCTGGACCCTCCAGCAGGGCCCGCACGTCCTCGCCATCCCGGGCACCGGCAACCCGGACCACCTCACCGAGAACGTGGCCGCGGGTGCACTCCGCCTCACGGCCGACGAGGTGGCCCGGCTCGACGCCGTACGCGCCGCCGGGCCCGGATCGGGTCGGGGCTCGATTGGATAAAGGCACAGGGGAAACGCCACCTCGTACCAGGGTCTCTTGCATAGTCTAAAGACGGGGAGGGGTACCTGGGGAAGGTGGCTCTCAAGGGTTTGGGACACCGCTGGAGCATGCATGGCCGCAGAGAAGTCGTACTCGAGTCTCGTCGTGCTGAACTGGATGCCCGCCGCCGTGATGGCGGTGGTGGCCGTCGTGGACATCGTCGCCGGCCCGGGGGTGGGGTTCCTGCCGTTGGTGTCGCTCGGGCCCGCGTTCGCCGGGCTGGTCGGGGGCTGGCGGCGTACGGTACTGATCGGCGTGGCGGCACTCCTGCTGTGCGTCGGCCTTGGTGTGTACGACGGACTCTTCGACGGACGCCGGGGCTACACGGCGCTGGCGTCCGTGGCCGGTGTGACGGGTGCGGGTGTCGCCGCGGCCGTGATGCGCGGCCGCCGGGAGGCGGAACTGGCCAGTGTGCGGTCGATCGCGGAGGTGGCCCAGCGGGTGCTGCTGCGGCCGGTGCCGCTGGTCGCCGGTCCGCTGCGGGCGGCGGTGTCGTACACCTCGGCGGTCGCGGAGGCACGCATCGGCGGCGATCTGTACGAGGTCGTCGCCTCGCCGCACGGCATACGCGTCATCGTGGGCGATGTGCAGGGCAAGGGCCTGGCCGCCGTGGAGACCGCGGCGGTGGTGCTCGGCGCGTTCCGGGAGGCGGCACACGACGAACCCGACCTGGTGAGGCTCGGTGAGCGGCTGGAGCGCAGTGTGGCCCGGGAACTGGAGGGCGAGAAGTTCGTGACCGCGATCCTCGCCGAGGTCCGCTCGGACCACGAGGTCGTCTTCCTCAACTACGGTCACCCGGCCCCGCTGGTCGTACGCCGTGACGGCACCGTGGACTTCCCGAAGCCGCCCGCCTACGCGCTTCCCCTGGGGCTGGGCGCGCACGGAAGCGGGGGCCCGAAGCCCTATCGCGTGACGTTCGCCCCGGGCGAGCAGCTGCTGCTGTACACCGACGGCGTCACCGAGGCCCGCGACGAGAGCGGCACCTTCTACCCGCTCGACGACCGGGCGCACCTGCTCAAGGAGCCCGACGCCCAGAGCGCGCTGGACGCGCTGCGCGAGGACCTGGTCCGGCATGCCGCGGGTCCGCCGCACGACGACGCCGCGATGCTTCTGCTGCGCTACCACGGTCACGGGGAAGGGAAAGAGAAAGGATAAAGAGTATGGAAAAGAGTCAGGGAAAGAGAAAGGAAAATCTGTGCGAATCAGCTGATACGTGCGGATCAGCCGAGAGGTCGGCCCCTCCGGCGCGGTAGAAAGGACACATGCCTCAGAGCGCGGACGCCGCGGAGAGCGTGGATGATGCCGACGCGGTGACCCGTGCGGTGCTGACCGCCTCGCGTCTGCTGGTCGCCGTGTCCGCGCGTTCCCTCGCCGCGGTCGAGGAGCGGGTGACGCTGCCGCAGTTCCGGATGCTGGTGGTCCTGTCCACGAGAGGCGCCACCAAGCTGGTCGTTCTCGCCGACCTGCTCCAGGTGGCGCCGTCCACCGCGACGCGCATGGTCGACCGCCTGATCGCGGCCGGACTCGCCGACCGGCAGACCAATCCGGACAACCGCCGCGAGACCTTGCTGCGGCTCACCTACGAGGGCCGGCGTACCGTCGCGGACGTCATGGCCCGGCGCCACGCAGAGATCGCCGCGATCGTCGAACGGCTCGCCCCGCAGCAGCGCACGGCGCTCGTCGAGGCGCTGATGGCCTTCAACGAGGCGGGAGGGGAACCCCCGGCCCCGGCGCTGGACGATCCGGATCCGCACCCGCTGGGGTGGACGGACACCATGGTGGGCCCCGGGGCCTGACGTTCCGGCCGCGCCGTGGCTGGTCACCCGGTGCTCGCGGTGGTGTCCGTGGGACTGGGCGCGGGGCTGGGCGTGGCCGGGTTCGCCGTGTTGACGTCCAGGTCGGGGCGGGGGGTGAGGACGAGGACGGGTTCGCCGGGCTGGGGTACGGGCGGAGTGGCCTGTTCCGTGGGGAGTTTGGCCGGGGCGGTCTGCTGGAAGTTGGCCTTGTCGAAGTTGACCATGCCGGTGTTCTCCAGGACGGTGATGTGGTCCAGGACGGTGTCGTTGGCGAGGTCGGCGAGTTCGCGGACGAGGGTGTTCCGGGTCGTGGCGCGGATCTTGGCGATGGTGGGGAAGATCTGGCCGTGGGTGACGCGCATGACGTTGGCCGCGGTGACGTCGAACTCCTTGCCGGTGGCAGCGTTGACGGTATCCACGAACTCCTGCTGTTGCGGGCTGGCCAGGTTGGGCAGGGTGATGTTCAGCTCGGGGGCGATGCGGCGGCACATCTCATCGAGGCCGGCGTGGCCGACGACGAGGTGTTCGCCCGCTTCCTTCATCTCGGGGGTGGTGCCGCGTTCCATGGCCAGTTCACCGAGGGGGTACTCCCACAGTCCGGCCGAGCGCACTTTGACGACGAAGTCGCGGTCGGCCTCGGTGAGAGGGCCGTAGGGGGTGTTGGCGATGACACGTTCCGAGTTCTTGGGCTTTTCGTCGATCCCGAGCACCACGGGGAACGCGAGCGCGCCGACAGTCAGTAGCAGGGTGCCGCTGGCGAAGACGGTTCCCATGTTGCGCGAGATGGGCATCGGGCCTCCTTGCAGGGGTGGTTCGCCCCGGCGGCCACCTTTGCCGGGGCGTGCCATGTTGGTCGGGGCGGGTTCGGTCGTCCTGGAGTACGGATGTGACGCGGAGTTTAATCATTGCCCTGGGCAAAATTTGCGGCTGGCGCATGTCGTAGGGCGGCCGGGCGCTTGCGGACGGCGCGGGGCTGGTGCTCTGCCTGGGCGAAGCACGTGCTCAGGCGGCCGGGAGCCGGAGCGTCTCCTTCTCGTAGTCCACAGTGATCTGGCCGAAGTCGCTGAGCACGTCCGAGCCGAGCAGGCCTTCGATGGGACGGTCGCCGTGGAGTGAGTCGAGGTCGACGACCGTGGTGTCGGTCGCGTCCAGGCTGATGTCTCCGACCTTCCACTCCCGTACCGAGACGACGGGAACCGTATCCTCGCCGATCACGCCGCTGATGGGCTGCCGTTTGCCGGTCCTGGGCAGGTCCAGCTCCCGCGCGAGGTCGTCGTCGACGACACTGGAGGACGCTCCGGTGTCCAGGACGAATGTGTAAGGGCCCTCGCCGTGGATGCTGACGGGTGCGAGGACGATCGTCTGACCGCCCCGCTCGACCACGGTGAGCGGGATCTCGCGGGCGGCCGACCGCTCCGGAGAAGTGGCCGAGCCGGGTGCGCCATCGATGCAGGCCGTCGGCAGTACGGCGACGAGCACCGCTCCGAGCCACAGCGTGACCCGGCGGGTGTGCCCGACGCGGGACCGGGCGGCGAGGGAGGACTGCGGCATCACTGCGCCTCCTGGTCTCTGCGGACCTGCGCCGCTGTTCCCGCCGAAGTATCCGCGGGGTCGCGTGGCAAACGTTCCGGACGCCGGGCCGGGGCATCGAGTCCTGGGCGCAGCGGCGCCGTCCCCCGGTGCAGGCCGTGTCGTGCGCTTGGATCCCCTTCCACCGGGTACTCACTCATTCCGCCGACGAGGCGGCGACGAGTGGCCCCTGTCGAGGAGGTCCCACCGTGGGAGCGACGTTTTCCCTGGGGCGTTTGGCGGGCATCCGCATCGGGGTGCACTGGAGCGTCCTGGTCATCTTCGTGCTGCTGGCCGCGGGGCTGGCCGAGGGACGCCTGCCGGCGGCGCACCCGGGCAGTTCGGGATGGCTGTACTGGATCGTGGGACTGGGCGCGGCCGCCGTGTTCCTGCTGTCGCTGCTGGCCCACGAGATCAGCCACGCCGTCGTGGCCCGCCGCAACGGTGTCGACGCCGACGAGATCACCTTGTGGCTGCTCGGCGGCGTCGCACGGCTCAGGAGCGAGGCCCCACGTCCGGGTGCGGAACTGCGCATCGCGGGCGTGGGCCCCTTGGTCAGCCTGGTGCTCGGAGTGCTGTTCGCGATCCTGGCAGGGGGGTTCGGCGGGCTCTACGGCTACGGCCTGTTCGTGGAGGCGCTGGCCTGGCTCGCCGCGATCAACATCCTCCTGGCGCTCTTCAACGTGCTGCCCGCCGCGCCGCTGGACGGCGGCCGGCTGCTGCGCGCGGCGGTGTGGAAGTGGACGGGAGACCCACTGCGCGCCACCATGGTCGCCACCTCCGCAGGGCGGATCCTCGGTTGGCTGCTCATCGTCGCAGGGCTGTACCTGCTCTTCCTGGGCGCCTCCTTCAGCGGCATCTGGCTCGCGATCATCGGCTGGTTCCTGATCGCCGCCGCGACGGTCGAGGGCGGCCAGGCGAAGATGCGGGAACTGTTCGCCGGCGTACCGGTACGCCGGGCGATGACGCCCGACCCGCTGACAGTTCCCGCGGACGCGACCGTTGCGGAGTTCCTCGACGAGCCCACGCTGCGCTACCAGCACTCGGCCTTCCCGGTCACCGCCGACGGGGACGTGCCGGTCGGCCTGGTCACCGTGCACCGCGCCGGTGCCGTACCGTCCGGGGAACGGCACACCACCACCCTGGAGTCCGTCATGACCCCCCTGGACGAACTGACCACCGCCGGTCCCGACGATCCTCTGTCCCGGGTCCTGCCCGACCTCGCGTCGAGCCCTGTCCGCCGGATACTCGTCGTGCAGGACGGAAGGCTGGTCGGGATCGTCAGCTCGTCCGACATCAGTCGCATCACCACGTGGCTCACGTCGGCCGCACCGTGGCAGGGCCGTACCCGGCCCTGACGCTCAGGGGAGTGCCCCGGCCGGGGCGGCGGGTGGGTTTCACACCGCCGGGTGGAACCGACCGTCACGGCGCCGTGTCTCGCTGACTCCGTCCCTGTAAAGGAAGGGCTGGTCGCCGGGTGCGAACCGCGCGGTGCGCGCGGGGCCGCTGCCCGTCGACGGTCTCCCGGTCGGTGCCTCAGGGGTGCTCGCCCGGCCTGACCGCGCCGACCTCGAAGACCTCACCGCACACCTGGAACGAGCGGGCCGGTGCCCGTAGCGCCCAGGTCGAGCCCGGTGGGTACGCCTGGACCTTGTCGGCGGGGCGCCGGCACGGCTTGTCCGTAACGCCCTCGGCGACGGTGTGCAGGCCCGCGTAGGCGCTGCCTCCCGGCCGCAGCGTCACGGCCGGAGCTTCCGGACCCTGAGGCTCCGCGGGTTCGCCGATACGGTCGCCGGAGGAGTCGAGCAGGGTGACACCGGGATACCCCCTGAGCGAGCAGGAATCGGGACCGGTGTTGGTGAAGACCAGCGGGGCGTAGCGATTGCCCGCGCCCGGTGAGACACGGCCGAGGGACAGGTCGAGGTGGTCGCGGGTGCAGCGAAGGGGCAGCGCGGAGTGCGAGGGCGACGGGGTGGCGTCGCCGCCGGTGGCGGACGCGGTCGGGGTGCCGGGGACGGGCCCGGTGGTGGACGGTGCGGCTGATGTCGGTGGTGCCTCGACGTGGTCCTCGTCCCCGCACGCTCCGGTCACCAGGACACCGACGATGACCGTGACGGCCGACAGGAGCCGCCTACGGCGGCCGCGGCGGCTGCGGCCCGGCGCGGTGGCGGTGCGCCGCCACGCACTGCCCCGCCGCAGGGATCCGGTCGTCATCGCCGACCCCTCAGGGTGGGTACACATAGCCGGTCCCCCGGAACGGGACACAGCCGTAGCGGGTGTAAGGGCCGACGACCTCCATACGACGTTCCATACGACCTCCGTAGGTCGCCACGGTAGGGACACTGCTGCCGGGCGTCCGGGCCCGGTGACGCGTCCACTCCCGGTTCCCTGTCCGCGGGCGCTCATGCCGCTCGCGGACGGAAACCGGATGCGAACCCGTGCTACGGGCGCGAGGTCTCGGGTACTCGGCGGTCAGCACGCGGCATGCCGGGCGGCGGGTCCGGTGTGCCCACGCGGAATCCCGGAGGAGGGACCGCAGCATGTCAGGACTGCTGAGCGCACGGAACGGGCGAGCCCGGCTGGCAGGAGTGGTGACCGCGGCACTGATGGCGCTGACGGTGGGGTGTACCGGGGACGACGACACCCCTTCGGATATCGCTTCCGTCGTATCCTCCGCAGCCGAGGAAGCCCAGGAAGCCCAGGAGAAATTCCGGGAGATCCGCGACGGGATCGTGGCCACCGGCGACGTGGAGGTACGTGAGACCGCTGTCGAGGACGGGCGCGTCGTCGCCGAACTCACCGTGACCAACAGCGGTGACGACACTGACTCGTACACGATCCAGGTCAACTTCCACGACCGGGACGGCGATCTCGTCGACGTGGTGCTGGTGACCGTCGACTCGGTGGAACCGGGAAAGACGGCAAAGGCGACGGCACGCAGTCACCGCGACGTGCCCGAGAGGACCACCGCCGAGGTGATCACGGCTGTGCGCTACTGAGCGGGCACGCGGAACGGACAGGACGACAGCGGTGAAGGCGCGGGAAACGAACCAGTCCTGGGAGGGTCGTGGCCCACGCCCCGCGTCACGACCCGGAGATCGTCGCCCCCTCCGACTACTCCCGCAGTGTGTACGACCACAACGGACCACGGCCCTGCCGGAGCCCCCGAACCTTCTCCCCGGGCTACCCTTCCTCCACATGAGCTGCCGCCGTCCGCGGGAGCTCATGTCGCTGTCGTACGCATGGTCCACGGTCACGTCGGTACGGCGTGCAGACGGGCGAGACACCGCCCGGGGAACGGGAGTCGGCTCGCGATGAAGGTCTCCTTCCTCATCCATCACGGCTACGGCATCGGGGGAACGATCCGCACGACGTTCAACCTCGCGCAGGCACTGGCCGAACGGCACGAGGTGGAGATCGTCTCGGTCTTCCGGCACCGTGACCGGCCGGCCTTCCCGCTCGACGGGCGCGTGCGGCTGTACTCCCTGGTCGACATGCGCCGGCACTCGCCCGCGTACGCGGCCGACGATCCGCTGGCCGCCGTGAGGTCGCGGGTGTTCCCCACCGGCGACGGCACATACTCGCACTACAGCGAACTGACGGATCAACGGATCGGACGCTGGCTCCACGAACTCGACAGCGACGTGGTCATCGGCACCCGGCCCGGGCTGAACGTGCATCTCGCCGCGCAGGCACCGCACCGCCTGATCCGCGTCGCGCAGGAGCACCTGACGTTCGACGCGCACCCGGCGCGGCTCAAGCTCCAACTGCGGCGCAGATACCCGCAAATGGACGCCGTGACCACCGTGACCGAGGCCGACGCCGCCACCTACCGGCGCAAGCTGCGTCTGCCCGGCGTACGGGTGGTGGCCGTCCCCAACGGCGTGCCCGAGCCGCCGCTTCCGCCGTCCGACACGACGAACCACCTGGTCATCGCCGCGGGGCGGCTGGTCCCGGTCAAGCAGTACAACTTCCTCGTCAGGTCGTTCGCCCATGTGGCACGGGTGCGCCCCGACTGGAAGCTGCGCATCTACGGGGCGGGCCCCCAGAGGGACCGGCTCCGTCGTCTCGTCGATGAACTCGGCCTGTACAACAACGTCTTCCTGATGGGTGCGCGCACCTCCATCGAGGCCGAACTGGTCAAGGGCTCGATCGCCGTCTCCACGTCCCGTATCGAGGCGTTCGGCATGTCCATCGTCGAGGCGATGCGCTGCGGACTCCCCGTGGTGAGCACGGCCTGCCCCCTCGGCCCACTGGAGATCATCGACGACGGGACGGACGGCCGACTGGTGCGCCCCGGCGACCACAAGGCGTTCGCCGATGCCCTGCTGGAGCTGATCGCGGACGACTCCCTGCGGCGGAACATGGGCCGCCGGGCGGCGGCCAACGCCGCTCGGTACGACCCGGCGATCGTCGCCGCACACATGGAAGAGCTGCTCCATAGCCTGGTCGACCGGCGCCGCACCACGGTCCGCACCCGGCACATGGCGCTGCGCGTGACGGGCAGGCTGCTGACCACCGCTTACGCCGTCCAGGACGTGCGGCGGGCGGTGACACACCGACTGCGGACCCGAACCACCGCACTGTGGCGCGCCGTCCACCGGCGGCCATGAGCACGCCGCGCTGCGGTGGCCGTCGGAGCGCCACCGCAGCGCGACGTCGGCGCTACGACCTGCGCACGGCCGAGGCACTCGCGGTTAAGGTCACCGATCATGGCGGACGACTGGCGCAGGAACAGGATCGGCAGCGCGCTCCGGGGCGAGAACCCCACCGTGCTCCGAAGGCTGGACGCGGGATTCGCGGTGATCGGGGACGTCCAATTCCTGCCGGGATACTCGGTGTTGCTGGCCGACGACCCCGCCGTACAGCGACTGTCGGGCCTGCCGAAGGGCAAGCGCCTGGCCTTCCTCTCCGACATGGACCGACTGGGCGAGGCCGTCGAACGCGCCTGCGCACGCCTCGACCCGGCCTTCCGCCGGGTCAACCTGGAGATCCTGGGCAACACCGACCCCTTCCTGCATGCCCACGTCTGGCCGCGGTATGACTGGGAGCCGGCCGATCTCGTGGGTCTGCCGGTGTGGCTGTACCCGCGCGAACGGTGGGGCGACGAGCGGTACGCGCTCGGCCCGCGGCACGATGCCGTGCGGACGGCGATCGGCGGGGAACTGGACCGCCTGGCGCCCTGAGCACGGGGATCGGCACAAGGCCGGCCGGGCGATGGAGCCTTGCGCCCGCCGCCCTCGCGCCCCAGGCTTCGAGCATGCATCTGACGCATCTCGGCCTGCCCGTCCGCGATGTGCCGCGCAGCCGACGCTTCTACGAGACGTACTTCGCTTTCGACCCGGCCACCGCGCAGCAGTACGACGACGGCACGGTCGTCATCCGCAACGCCGACGGCTTCGACCTCGCCCTGCACGGTGGCCAGGACGTCGGGCCGTTGCCGCCCTTCCTCCACTTCGGCTTCCGGCTCGCGAATCCGGACGAGGTGAGGGCTCTTCTCCCGGATGCGTGCGGACGGAGTGCGCATCGTCGAGCGTTTCGACGAACCTGCCTACGTGGCGTTCAAGTGCGCGGACCCGGACGGCCATCGGGTCGTTACTGGGAGCCCCGCGAACCCCGACCGTAACTGCCGGTCTGCCGGACTGCCGCAGAAGCAGCCACCCTGTACGCGGACGCCCTCGCCGCCCACCCGCAGTCGTCCGAGATACGGCGCGACCGCGACGGCGCTTCGTGCCGCCCGCTGCGCGGCATCCACCGCCGCACCAGGCCCCGCGTCTCCGCTTCCCCGGGCCTAGAGCACCTCCGTGGATGACATATCCTACGTGTTACGTATAACCTCTGTCGTCAACCACCCCGCCCGGAGAGACCCCGATGAGACATATCGCCCTGGTCGCCCTCGTCGTCGACGACTACGACGAGGCCATCCGTTTCTACACGGAGGCGCTCGGGTTCCGGCTGGTCGGGGACGAGCCCCGGCCCGACGGATCGCGCTGGGTGGTCGTGGAACCGGGCGCGGAAGGCGACGGTCACGGCAGCGGACTGCTGCTCGCCCGGGCCAAGGGCGAGGCGCAGCGCGGCCGGGTCGGGGACCAGACCGGCGGGCGCGTGGGCTTCTTCCTGCACACCGACGACTTCGCCCGCGATCACGCGCGTATGTGCGCGGCGGGCGTGAGGTTCCTGGAGGAACCGCGCCACGAGCCGTACGGCACAGTGGCCGTCTTCGAGGACCTGTACGGAAACCGCTGGGACCTGCTCCAGCCCGCCGCCTGAACCCGCTCGACACGCGCTTCACCAAACCGCTCACCGAACCGCCGAGGAACGACCCGCACATGACATCTACGCGCATAGACTCCGCCACCCTCCGCCGCCTCCCCAAGGCTGTCCTGCACGACCACCTCGACGGCGGCCTGCGCCCCGCCACCCTCGTGGAGCTCGCGGAGACGGTCGGCCACACCCTGCCGACCACCGACCCGGAGGGGCTCGCCGACTGGTACTACGAGGCCGCCAACTCCGGTGACCTGGTGCGCTACATAGCCACCTTCGAGCACACCCTCGCCGTGATGCAGACCCGCGAGGGCCTGCTGCGCACCGCCGAGGAGTACGTGCTCGACCTGGCCGAGGACGGCGTCGTCTACGGCGAGGTGCGCTACGCCCCCGAGCTGATGGCCAGCGGCGGGCTGGCCCTCCCCGAGGTCGTCGAGACGGTGCAGGAGGGTCTGGCCGCCGGTATGGCCAAGGCGGCCGCCGCGGGCACCCCGGTCCGGGTCGGCACGCTGCTGTGCGGGATGCGCATGTTCGACCGCAGCCGGGAGATCGCCGACCTGGCCGTGACCTTCCGCGACGCGGGTGTGGTCGGCTTCGACATCGCCGGCGCCGAGGACGGCTTCCCGCCCGCCGACCACCTGGCCGCCTTCGAGTACCTGCGCGGCGAGAACGTCCCGTTCACCATCCACGCCGGTGAGGCCCACGGACTGCCCAGCATCCACCAGGCCCTCCAGGTGTGCGGCGCCCAGCGCATCGGCCATGGCGTGCGCATCACCGAGGACATCGTCGACGGCAAGCTCGGCCGTCTCGCCGGCTGGGTGCGTGACCGCCGTATCGCCCTGGAGATGTGCCCCACCTCCAACCTCCAGACCGGTGCGGCCACGTCGATCGCCGGGCACCCGATCACGGTCCTGAAGGACCTGGGCTTCCGCGTCACCCTCAACACCGACAACCGCCTGGTGTCCGGCACGACCATGACCCGCGAGATGTCCCTGCTGGTCGAGCAGGCCGGCTGGACCCTGGACGACCTGCGCACCGTCACCGTCAACGCCCTCAAGAGCGCGTTCATCCCCTTCGACGAGCGCAACGCCCTCATCGAGGACGTCGTCCTGCCCGGCTACGACTCCGCGCGCTGAAGCAGCCCCCGTACGTACGCGGCCTGGCCGGCGTGCTGCAGATCGTCGGCGAGGACGCTGATCAGCCGTACGCCCAGGGTGACGGCCGGGGTCCAGCGCTCGTCCACGATCCGGTCGAGGTCCTTGTCGGCCAGCCCGTCCACGAACGTGAGCGTCTGCTCGTGCACGGCGTCGAAGTAGCCCAGCAGCAGGTCGCCCGAGTCCACCCGGACCTGGGCGACCTGCTCGGGCGTGTGCCCGTACCCGGTGTCGTGGGGTGGCAGCCCGAGCCCGAACCGGTCCGACCAGCCCTGCGCCGGCCAGACCTGGTCCCGGTCGGCCACGTCCGCGACATGGTCGTCCTGGATGCGGGTGAGGTGCCAGACCAGCCAGCTGATGGAGTTGGCGCCCTCCTGGGGAAGGGCGTTGAGGTCGTCGGGGGAGAGGCCCTCGACGGCGGCGTGGACCTCTTCCCGGATGCGTCCGAACGCGTCGGTGAGAACGTCTTTGGAGTGCATGCGTCTACCCTCTCGCAGTCGCCGCCGAACCGCCGGGCAGCCGCGGTCGATGCCGTGTCACCCACCCTGCTGCGAGCCGTCCAGCAGCAGCATCAACGCCCGTGCCGCCGGACTCGTGGCCTCCGGCGGCGGCAGCATGGCGACGGTCTCGTACGAGGTCTCGGCGGCGCCCTTGAGGGGGAGCGAGGCGAGGGCGGAGGCTTCGCGCTTGTGACCGAAGTGGCGGGGGACGACGGCGATGCCGAGGCCCTCGTGGACGAGTTCGAGGAGGCTGTGCACGTCGTTGACCTCAAGGGTGACCGTGCGGTGGACCCCCGCCGCCGCGAAGGCCGCGTCCGTGGTCCGGCGCGGTCCCCAGTCGGGGTGGAAGTCGACGAATGCCTCGCGGCCCAGCTCCTGCGGGGTGAGCGCGCCACCGGCCGCGAGCCGGTGCCCGGGGTGGCAGAGCACGGTCATCGGCTCGCTGGTGAGCGGCACGCAGCGCAGCTGGGCGGTGTCGGCGCGGGTCGTGACCGCGAAGGCGAGGTCGAGGCGGCCGGCGGCGACCTCGTCGGCCAGTACGCCGGAGCCCGCCTGCCGCAGCCGGATCTCCACGTCCGGGTGACGCCGTCGGAACGCGGCCAGCAGCCTGGGCGCATGAACCCCGGCGGTGCACTGCTCGGTACCCACCGACAGCGTGCCGCGCAGCACGCCCTGCACCGCCGCCACCGCCTCGTGCGCCGCCCGGACCTGCGCGAGAATCCGCTCGGCCTCGGCCAGCAGCGCCCGCCCCGCCTCCGTGAGCGTCACCCGCCGGGTGGTGCGCACGAACAGCGGCGCCCGCAGCTCCCGTTCCAGGGCGCGGATCGAGGCGGACAGGCCCGACTGCGACACCATCAGGCGCTCGGCCGCCCGGGTGAAATGCCGGTCCTCGGCGACCGCGACGAAGTGCTGAAGATGGCGCAGTTCCATGATTGAGAAGCCTAGACGCTGAATCCCATCCGATTCCCCTGTTGGACCGCTGCGCAGTGCGCGCGCGAAAGTGGACATCGTCACCAGGTTTTCCGGCATCCAGGAGTACGCGTTGTACACCGCACACACCGACCGCTACGCGGACATGCCCTACCGGCGCACCGGACGCAGCGGTCTGAAGCTGCCCGCGCTCTCGCTCGGCCTGTGGCACAACTTCGGCCCCGACCGCCCGGTGGAGACCCAGCGTGCCATCCTGCGCCGCGCGTTCGACCTGGGCGTCACCCACTTCGACCTGGCCAACAACTACGGTCCGCCGCCCGGCTCCGCCGAGTCCGCCCTCGGCGCCGCGCTGAGGGAGGACTTCGCGCCGTACCGCGACGAACTCGTCATCTCCACCAAGGCGGGCTATCTGATGTGGGACGGCCCGTACGGCGAATGGGGCTCGCGCAAGTACCTGCTGTCCTCCCTCGACCAGAGCCTCGCCCGCATGGGCCTCGACTACGTCGACATCTTCTACTCGCACCGCCCCGACCCGGACACTCCGCTGGAGGAGACGATGGGCGCCCTGCACTCGGCGGTCCAGCAGGGCAAGGCGCTGTACGCCGGCATCTCCAACTACTCGCCCGAGCAGACCCGTGAGGCCGCCCGCATCCTGGGCGAGCTGGGCACCCCGCTCCTTATCCACCAGCCCCGCTACTCGATGCTCGACCGGCGTCCCGAGGAGGGCCTCCTCGACACCCTGGACGAACTCCAGGTCGGCTCGATCGTCTTCTCGCCCCTGGAACAGGGCCTGTTGACCGGCCGCTACCTCGACGGCATCCCCGCGGACTCCCGCGCCGCGAGCGACAGCCCCTTCCTGAGCGCCGACACCGTCACCGAGGACCTCGTACGACAGCTCCGCGCCCTCGACGAGATCGCCAAGTCCCGCGGACAGTCCCTCGCCCAGCTGGCCCTCGCCTGGGTCCTGCGCGGCGGCCGCGTCACCTCCGCCCTGATCGGCGCGAGCAGCCCCCAGCAGGTGGAGGACAGCGTGGCGGCCACCCACAACCTGGACTTCGACCCGGAGGAGCTGGCCCGGATCGACGCGATCGTGCGGGCGACCGCCCAGTCGTAACGGCCGCGAGCGTCAGCCCTCGATGCGTTCCTCCAGGTGTACGGTCACGGTGTCGCCCGCCTCCTTGCCGATGGCCTTGCGTACGTCGGCCCTGACGGGCAGCTTGTGGGTGCCGTCGCCCAGGGCCATGAAGGAGCTGCGGAAAGGGCGCCCGTCGATCGTGCCGCGGACCTTGACCAGGCCGCGGGTGCCGAAGAAGGCGACGGACTCGGGCCAGACGAGATAGGTCCAGCCGCCTTTCTCTGGGCTCTTCCGCAGCACCGCGGTGAACTGTTCGTCGAGTTCGCCTGTCGTGCTCATGTGGTCCTCCGCTCCGGATATTTCTCACCGAGCCATTTCAGCCAGTCCCACCCATGAATATGCCAAGAGACTGGCTGGAATGGCATGGTGACAGAGTGTCAGTAGTGGCGATACTCGATTCCTAGGGCGATCGAGCCACGGCCGTAAAGCATCACGGTGCGCGGTCGAGGTGTTGCCCGACGTCACAGCGAGTGAGGTGCGAGCCGGGCGCGGCCGGGCCGGCAGTCAGCGGTGCGATGGGGGAGCGATCGTGCACGACGAATTCCTGTGCCATGTTACGGCCTATGGCATATGCGGCGGGCAGCGTGTCGGCGTACCCCTGGGAACATACCGCGCACCGACCCTGGCGCTCGCCCTGTGGTGGATGCGCGACCGCGCGTTATGGATCGCCGAGCGCCTCGACCCGCACCCCGACAACCCGACCTACCCCGCGAACGCGGTCGTCCCGGTCGGCGACAATGTACCCGACGTACCCAGTCTCCTGCGCTCCTGGTCCGGCGACGTCGTCCAACAGGGACAGGTGGCCGAGGAGTTGGCCGCCGGGAACCTCGTCCGCGTCGCCACCAGCGACGACACCACGGAGTACGAACTCCTCGCCGAGTCCATCGACGCGCTCCGCATGCAGCGCACCGCGAACAGAATCGCCGAACCCGCCGCCTGAGCCCGGCTCGCCCCCTCGCGTTCGTGGCCGCGCTGCGCGCCGCGGCGAGGGACACCGCGTGCCGCCCGCCCCCGTACTCCTCCCCGGGCCGTCGTCATGGGCCCTCCCTGTGTCCCGCCGCTAGCCGGACCCGACCTTGCCTCGCCGCCGGACCCCCTTCGCCAGCACCCCGCCGAGGAACCCGGTCACCAGCCCCCACAGCGCGGCGAAGCCCAGGGCGGACCACAGTCGGGGCCGCAGGAACAGTTCCCCGGACAGGCCGCCGCCGAGGTCGCCGATGCCCAGCACGGACAGGCCGTAGTGGGCGGAGACCTCCGCGACCAGGCAGATCATGAGCACCGTGAGCGTGAGCGCGACCGCCATGTGCACGGCGTGCTGCCACAGGCGCACCCGGGTCGGCGACCGCGCCGCCATCACGAAGGCGGCCGCGGGCAGCAGGACCGCGGCCACGGCCACCAGCCACCACGCACGGCCGTCGTACTCGGCGAGCGTGCGCACATTCAGTGTCGAGATGTCGGGTGTGCGCAGCACCTGATCCAGCACATGAGGCATCGGCAGCCCGAAGGGCCCCTCCACGCGGCCCTCCCAGGAGGCGCCAAGACCGAGGGTGAGGGCGAGCCAGACGAGGTTCGGCAGGCCCAGCAGGAGCACCGCGAACGTCTCGGCGGCGTGCCCGCGCGTGGCCGCCACCACCAGGCCGATCACCAGCCCCACGACGACGTACGCGAGCAGCAGGACGACCATGGCGTACGCGGCAGGCCGCACGGACTCCTGGAAACGCACCAGCCGCGCCGGCAGCGGCGCCCCGCGCGAGACGAGCAGGGCCAGCACGAACACACCCGCGAGCCACAGCAGCCCGAAGACGGCGGTCAGCGGAACGTCGGTGGTGAAGCCCACCTCCGGCGTGGCGCCGAACAGGTCGGCGAGTTCGTCGAGTGCCTCGTCCCCGAGGGAGATCCTGAAGGTCTGCCGTGCCCCGAGCGCGAGGCCGACGAGGGCCAGCGGCCACAACAGGGCGATCCGGCCGGCCCAGCCCGCGAGTTCGGGCGCTCCCGCCACCGCCCGGTGCCGCAGCGGCCGCAGGAACCCGGCGGCGATCACCAGGGCTCCGGCGAGCGTCACCGACAGCGGGATCACGGTCAGGTCCGCCCGGGTGTCGGCGATCGCCCCGGCGCCGCCGGAGAACTCGATCGTGCCGCCGACCGCCGTCACGACCGTGGCCGCGACGACTCGGGGGAACGCGTTGTCCGGGAGGTCCGCGGCACCGGCCCCCCACAGGCCGAGCGCGGCGATCGTCACCATGACGATCAGCCCGGCGAGGACCGTGCCGAGCGCCTGCACCCAGCCGTGGCGGGCCACGGCCCGGCCGGACGGGGTCGGGGAATCCATGGTCTGGCGGCTCACTCTTGCCACGCTAAGCAGGGCTCCGGCGGTCCGCGCGCCGGGAGGTCCGACCGCGTCGGCTTGCGGGCCGGACGGGGACGAAGCGCGTAATGGGTCTGATGCGGAAGGAATCGGCACAAATGCGTTGAATCGGCATCAAAGTTTCATCAAGGCGCTGCGAATCCCTACGGCGGGCGAAGAGCCCGTGAGTGCCGAACAACCGTCCTCCGGCCGCCCCACCGGACCCCCCTCGGGCCCGCTGTCGGCCCGCTGTCGGGCCCCACAACGGCGCGAGCTGCGACGTCGAGAAGCAGATCAAGGTCCTTCAGGTGGGCGCGGCGAAAACAAAGTTACCCCGGCGGCCGGCGGCAGCAGCGGGTTGTCGCAGGCGCACCGGACCCGGGGCACCCCGCGGTCGTCGACGAGGACGGCCGTGCCCGCCTGGACTGGCCGATGGGTCCGACGGCGTTCCGGGGGGACTCGTACGGTATGAATCAGCCCAATCCGGATCCAGAACCAGAACGCAGCACCGGCCTCGAACCCGGCGGAGGCGTTCCGCCGGGTGAGACTCCGCCGGGGGAGAGCAGCATGCCGGGCGCGGGCCCGAGGGAGACCCACAACCCGCCGACCGGCTGGGCGAAGGCACCCCTGGCCGTGGTCATCATCATCGCCGTCCTGGTCGCGGCCTTCTTCCTGGCGTACGCCATCGACCTGATGCTGTGAGGCCCTACAGCGCGTGCACCGGGCGCAGCCACACCGTGGCCAGCGGCGGCAGGGTGAGCTGGATGTGCCGGCCCGCCCGGACCACCGGGTGGGGGTACGTCACGTCGCCGCCGCCGTAGCGGGACGCGTCGGTGTTCAGGACCTCGCACCAGGCCGGGACGTCCTCCGGGGCTTCCAGGCGATAGCCGTGCCGGACCACGGGAGAGAAGTTGGAGACCGACAGCAGCGGCGAGCCCTCCGTGTCGTAGCGGAGGAACGCGAACACGTTGTCCTCGGCGGCGTCCGCGGCCACCCACCGGAACCCGCCGGGTTCGGTGTCGCGCTGCCACAGGGCGGGTGTGGCCCGGTAGACCGCGTTGAGGTCGCGTACGAGGTCGCGGACGCCGAGATGGTCGCCCGCGGCGACGTAGCCCGGGTCCAGCAGCCACCACTCGGGCCCCTGGTGCGCCGACCACTCCCCGCCCTGGGCGAACTCCTGGCCCATGAACAGCAGCTGCTTGCCGGGGTGGGCCCACATGAAGCCCAGGTAGGCGCGGTGGTTGGCGCGCCGCTGCCACCAGTCGCCCGGCATCTTCGACACCAACGCCTGCTTGCCGTGGACGACTTCGTCGTGGGAGATCGGGAGCACGAAGTTCTCGCTGTAGGCGTACACCATCGAGAAGGTCATCTCGTTGTGGTGGTACTTGCGATGGACGGGTTCCTTGGCCATGTAGCCGAGGGAGTCGTGCATCCAGCCCATGTTCCACTTCAGGCCGAAGCCGAGGCCGCCGCTGTCGGTCGGGCAGGTCACGCCGCCCCACGCCGTCGACTCCTCCGCGATCGTCATCACGCCCGGGACCCTGCGGTACAGCGTGGCGTTCATCTCCTGCAGGAAGGCGACCGCGGCGAGATCCTCCCGGCCGCCGTGGACGTTCGGCTCCCACTGACCGGAGTCGCGCGAGTAGTCGAGGTACAGCATCGACGCCACGGCATCGACCCGCAGCCCGTCGATGTGGAACTCCTCGCACCAGTACACCGCGTTGGCCACCAGGAAGTTCCGCACCTCGGTGCGCCCGAAGTCGAACTCGTACGTCCCCCAGTCCGGATGCTCGGCACGCCGCGTGTCCCCCGGCTCGTACAGCGGCTCCCCGTCGAACCGGGCCAACGCCCAGTCGTCCTTGGGGAAGTGCGCGGGAACCCAGTCCATGATCACGCCGATGCCCGCCCGGTGCAGCGCGTCCACCAGGGCACGGAAGTCGTCGGGCCCGCCGAGCCGGGAGGTCGGCGCGTAGTACCCGGTGACCTGGTAGCCCCACGATCCGCCGAAGGGGTGCTCGGCCACCGGCATCAACTCGACGTGGGTGAAGCCCAGGTCCTTGACGTACGGCGGGAGTTCGTCCGCCAGTTGACGGTACGTCAATCCTGGGCGCCAGGACTGCAGATGCACCTCGTACACTGAGAACGGCGCCTCGTGGACGGGGGTTTCCGCGCGGGCCGCCAGCCACTCCTGGTCGCCCCACTCGTAGCCGGAGGAGGCTGTCACGACGGACGCCGTCGCGGGCGGCATCTCGGCGCGGCGCGCCATCGGGTCGGCCTTGAAGAACCGTCCGCCGTGCCGCGACGTGATCTCGAACTTGTACCGCTCGCCCTCGCCGATCCCCGGCAGGAACAGCTCCCACACCCCGGACGCGCCGAGGGACCGCATGGGGAAGGCCGTCCCGTCCCAGTGGCTGAAGTCCCCGGCGACCCGGACACCTTGCGCGTTCGGCGCCCACACCGTGAACCGGGTACCGGCCACCCCCTGATGCGTCATCGGCTCGGCCCCGAGCGCCCGCCACAGCTCCTCGTGCCGGCCCTCGCGGATGAGATGGAGATCGAGTTCGCCGAGTGCGGGCAGGAAGCGGTACGGGTCCTGCAGCTCGAACTCACAGCCGTCGTACGACACGAGCAGCGTGTACTCGGGGATCGCGTCCAGCGGCAGTACGGCGGAGAAGAGGCCGTCGCCGTCGTCGGCCAGCTCCGTACGCCGCCCGTCGATCACCACGCTCACGGCACGGGCGTACGGGCGCAGTGCGCGGAAGGTGATGCCGTCCGGGCCCGGATGGGAGCCCAGCAGCGCGTGCGGGTCGTGGTGGGAGCCCGACAGCAGACGCTCGCGGTCGGACGGGTCGGGGGGAGCGGCCGGAGCCGGCCCTCGACCGGTCGGGACGGGGCTTGCTGCTTCGGGCAGGGAAGGGTCGCGCAGTGCCACGGGTTCAGCCTCCTCGAACGGCTAGACGTCGGATCGCCGCCATCGGGACGGGGAGCCAGTCCGGTCGGTGCCGGGCCTCGTACAGCGCCTCGTACACCGCTCTGTCGGTCTCATGGGCGCGCAGCACGTCGGGCTCGGCGCGCGGGTCCCAGCCCGCCCGGGCGGCGTAGCCCGCGCAGTAGGCGTCCCGGCAGCGCTGGGCCCACTCGGGACGCCAGGGGCGCCGGGTGCGGGCGGCGTAGTCGAAGGAGCGGAGCATGCCCGCGACGTCCCGCACCGGGGACTGGGCGCCCCGGCGCTCGGCGAGCGGGCGGGACGGTTCGCCCTCGAAGTCGATGACGAACCACTCGCGACCGGCCCGCAGGACCTGCCCGAGGTGCAGGTCGCCGTGAATCCGCTGCGCGGGCCGCCCGGCACCGGACGCGCCGAACGTGTCGAAGGCGGCCCGCAGCCCGGGCACGTACGGCTGGAGAGCGGGCACACAGTGCGCGGCGACGTCCAGGCGCTCGGTCATCGCCGCCGCCGTACGCCGGTTGTCGTGGCCCGGGTCGGGCGGGAAGGCGGTGGCCAGCGTCAGATGCACCTCCGCCATGGCCTGCCCCAGCTCGTAGGACTCCAGGGCGAAGTCGTGTCCGGAGGCGAGCGCGCGCAGGGCCAGGGTCCAGCCGTCGGCGGCATGGGGCAGGAACGGCTGGAGTACGCCGAGGGTCGCGTCCTGCGGCTGTGCGGTGCGGATCCAGGCCACGGGCGCGGGCACGCGGGTGCAGCCCCGCCGGGCCAGTTCCCACGGCACTTCCAGGTCCGGGTTGATGCCCGGCTGGACACGGCGGAAGACCTTCAGGATGTACGCGTCGCCGTACACCAGCGAGGTGTTGGACTGCTCGGCGTCCAGCACACGCGGGGCGAGCCCGGCGGGGACGGTCATCGCCGGGTCGTTCTCGAAGCGCAACGGGCCCGCCGCTCCGGGGTGCCGCAGCCGCTCCATGAGCAGCTGTGCCGCTCGGGGGTCGTGCAGCGCGTCGTACACGACGCGGCCGGCCAGCGGTCCTTCCTGGGCGCGGCCGATGAAGGCACCGGCGAGATGCCGCGGCAGCCGTTCGCGTACGCCGAGCAGGAGCTGGTAGCAGTCGCCGGGCGGGGGAGTGCCGCTGGGGGCGGGGAGCCCGGCGTGTTCGGCGCGGACCAGGAGGTGCAGACAGCCCGGGTACAGCTCGGTCATCGACACCAGCGTCACCTCGGTGACCGGCCGGTCCTTGCCCGCGAACCAGCGCTGCCGCGGCAACCAGTCCCGCAGCAACCCGCTGAGCCCGGCGAGGGGTTGAACGGCGGCGGGGTTCCTGGGCCGGAGCCGTGCGCTCGGCGTTGCGGTCTTCGGCATGGTGACCTCTCCTTTCGCGGGCACACGTTCAATGTCCTCGGCGGGCGCGGGCCAGGGCCCTGGACAGCCTGAACCAGTAGAAGCCGTGGCCTGCGAGGGTGAGCAGGTACGGCAGTTGGCCGATGGCGGGGAAGCGGACGCCGCCGATGAGTTCGACGG